>DATABU010000446.1:0-7952 GCA_036259415.1 Longimicrobiaceae bacterium | reverse complement strand
ACGCGGGGCCCCCGGGCCCCGCGTCGTTGCCGAACAAATCTGGGTCGCGCAATCGCTTGGGGAATTCTAGGCCGGGTGCGGGGGATGGTCAAGCGAACGCCGCCCGCGCTGAGAGCCGGTTTCCTTGACATGGGCCCGGAGGACCGTCATTCATTCGTGCCATATGGCACATCTTCGTGCCACATGGCACGAAGATGTGCCGCATCCCGCCCCTGGCACCCGAGATGTTGTTCCGACCCCTCGACCGTATCCTGTCCACGCCGGCCAAGGTCCGGGTGCTCCGCGCGCTGCTTCCGCTCGGGAGAGGTGTCTCGGGCCGGGAGGTCGCGCGGCGAGCGGGTGTTTCGCGCTCGGCGATGCACGCCCTGGACGAGCTCGTGGACCTGGGGCTGGTCACGCGGCACCAGGCGACCGGGCAGCACCTGTATTCTCTCAACCGCCACAACTACTTCGCAGACCAGCTCGCCCGGTTGTTCGAATCGGAGGGGGAGCGCAGAGAGGCGATCTTCGAGGCGCTGCGGACCGGTCTCGGGCTGACGGAACCGGCTCCACGGGCGGGGAGCGCCGTCCTTTCCGTCGCGGTGTTCGGGAGCGCGGCGCGCGGAGAGGCCGGCCCGGCGAGCGACTTCGACCTCCTGGTGGTCACGGACTCCGATCCGGCGGTCGAGACTACCTACGACGCGCTCTCCGACCAGGGGGACGACCTGCGCGCGCGCTTCGGCCTGAGGCTGTCGCCGGTAGTCCTGACGCTGGAGAAGCTGCGGGCGCGGCACGCCGCCGCGGACCCGTTCGTCACGTCGGCCGTCGAGGACGCGGTCCGGGTGTACGGCCCCACGCCCAGGGACCTGATCGATGACACGGAAGGGGAAGAGAACGCGTGAGGACCCTTCGCGCGCGCCGAAGTACCGGCGCGTGGGCGCCGCCCTGCTGAAGAGCGCGGCGGACCTGCTGGAAGTCGCGGACGAGCGGTCCACGTACGGAAACGCGGTGGCGATCATCGCGATCCACGCGACCATCGCCTACTGCGACGCGCTCACCATCGGGTATGGCGGGGTGAAGTCGGGTGAGGGCGAGCACCTGCGGGCGGTGGAGGTGCTCAACGACGTCCTCGGCACCCGCGCGGAGGCGGAGGCGCTCCGCGCGCTGACCCGCGTGCTGCAGAAGAAGGACGCGGTCTCCTACCAGGGCGAGTACTACGGCCTCGACGAAGCGCGCCTACTGCTCGACCGCGCCCGGTGGTTCGCCGCGTGGGCGGAGGTCCTGCTCGCGCGGCCGTTCCGCTGACGCCGCGCGGCACGCCACCCCACCGTTCAGGCCGTCCCGCCCTGCCCCCGCAGCCAGCGCTCCAGCACCGCCAGCACGTACGCCGTCTCCTCCTCCGTGAGCGCCCGCCCCTGCGGGATGCGGTGCCACTTCCGCAGGCACCCGCGGCAGCAGGTGGCGGTGGCGTGCTGCGCCACGAACGCCGGGTGGTTGCGCATCGGCGTCTGCTTCCCGTCGTTCGCCGGCTCCGCGACGGCGAGCCGCGTGGCGATGAACCCCGCCGCGTGCTCCATCACCGCGGGGAGGCCACGGCCGCGCAGGTACTCCATCTCCCGTCCCCGCAGCCGGAACCGGCGCCGGAAGTCGGACTTCTGAAGGGCGGTGAAGAGGTCGTCGAGGTCGCGCATGCCGGAGGACCGGAGCGGTTGGAGTTCAGAGAGTTCCCAAAAGACGTACGGGGGGAGACTCGCCGGCAGTCTGGCGAGGCTCCCCCCGGCGAAGGGAGACCCGGGGGGCAGTTTCCCGGGGCTCCCGCAGCCCGCGCAGGAGACGGACGGCAGTATCGTCCGGCTCCGGAGCGGCCCACCTCCAGACAGCCGGAACTACTCGCCCTCCCCCGCCGACGACCACCCCGTGGGTGCCGCCGGGTCCTCCGGGAACCCCTTCTCCAGCGCCCGCCGGAACCCCGCCACCACCGCCGGATCGAACTGCGACCCCGAGCACCGCTCGATCTCCGCCAGCGCCTCCTCCGGCGTCCGCTTCGCCCGGTACGGCCGCGAAGACACGATGGCGTCGTACGTGTCCACCACGGCGATGATCCGCCCCTGCAGCGAGATCTCCTCGCCCTTCAGCCCGGACGGATAACCCGCGCCGTCCCAGCGCTCCTGGTGGTGCAGCACCGCCGGCAGCGCCGGCCGCAGGAACGCGCTCCGCGACATGATGGCCGCCCCGATCTCCGGGTGGCGCTTCATCACCTCGTACTCCTCCGGCGTGAGCCGTCCCGGCTTGCGCAGGATGTCGTCCGGCACCGCGATCTTGCCGATGTCGTGCAGCAGCGCCCCCACCCACAGGTGCCGCAGCTCCCCGGCGGCGAGCCCCATCTCCCTGCCGGTGGCGACCGCGCGCCGCGCCACGCGCCCCACGTGGTTGCCGGTGTAGTCGTCGCGCGCCTCAACCGCATTCGCGAGCGACAGCAGCGCGTCCACGAAGAGGTTCTCCAGCTCGCGGGCCTGCTCGGCCACCCTCTCCTCCAGGTGGCGCTGGTAGAAGCGGTTCTCCCGCAGCAGCGAGCGGTGCTTCAGCGCCCGCTCCACCGAGAGCCTGACCTCGTCCAGGTTGAAGGGCTTGAGGAGGTAGTCGTCGGCCTGGAGGCGCAGCGCCTCGATGGCGTTCTCCAGGGTCCCCGCCCCGGTGAGGATGATGAAGGCCACCGTGTCGTCCAGCGCCTTGCAGCGCTGCAGCAGCTCCATCCCGCCGATGCCGGGCATCTGCAGGTCGGAGAGGACCAGGTCGGCTCCCTCGGCGGCGAAGACCGCCGCGGCCTCCTCGCCGCTGGTGGCCAGGCGCAGCTCGTAGCCGCCGGCGAGCACGCGCGCGAGCACGCCGCGCACGCCCTCGTCGTCGTCAACGATCAGGACGCGGGGGCGCGGCGGGGCCACGTCCGGCGCGGGAGGAACGGCGGAGCTCACCTCGTCGCCCCTCGCTCCGCGGCGCCGGGCTCCACCGCGAACCCGGAGAGCTGGAGCTGCACCTGGTGGGCCACGCGCAGACCAGGGACGCCCCGCACGTCCACCTCGGAGGCGGGGACGGCCGCAACCTCGGCGCCGTTGACCAGGAAGCGCACCGAGTCGGCCGCCACCTGCACCTCCACCTGGTTGGGGAGGCCGCCCTCCTCGGTGTCGCGGCGGATGGAGGAGTGGGTGGTCCAGGGGCGCACCACCGGCGTCTCCGGCCCCGCGCGGCGCTTGACCAGGAAGCTCCCGTCGCCGCGGACCAGGAAGTAGCTGTAGCGCTGCGCCTCCTCCGGCCCCTCCAGCCCCTCCCCTCCGAAGACGATCCCGTACCCCTCGTGCAGCCGCCCGTGCAGCTTCTGCATGCGGGCGCGCACGGTGTACGGCGGCACCAGGGGCTCCTGCCCCTCGCGCCAGAGCACCAGGTGGGGGCCGGTCTCCACCAGCAGGGTGTCGGCGCCGCGCAGGGCCACGCCCTCGGTGGGCGCCCAGCGCCAGCCGGCGGGGGGATCCGCCCGGGCGGTGACGCCGGGGACGGTGGTGTCGCCGGGCTCGCCGGCGGCGCCGGGCGGGCCCTCGGAGCCGCACCCCGCGAGGAGGGCGGTGGCCAGGAGGAAGAGCGGTGCTCGCATCGGATCAGGGTTGCAGGGACCGGCGCA
The DNA here is from genome assembly GCA_036259415.1 of Longimicrobiaceae bacterium. Classification (GTDB taxonomy): domain Bacteria; phylum Gemmatimonadota; class Gemmatimonadetes; order Longimicrobiales; family Longimicrobiaceae; genus JAFAYN01. The sequence continues at coordinate 4,300 of DATABU010000446.1, read as the reverse complement.
GCTCGGCCATGGGGAGGTCGCGGATCCGCACCTCCAGGGGCACCTCGATGGGGTCCTGGGTCCGGGTGCGCAGCCGGAAGGTGTGCCGGATGTGCAGCGGGACCTCGGTGCGGATGGGGACGGTGGTGACGATCGGGATGGTCACCTGGTGCGTCCCGAACGGCGACCGGAAGGGGACCTGGACGCGGGTGTCGATCGGGAGCTGCGTGTTCAGGTTGACGCGGAGGCGCTCGTCCACGGGGATGTCCAGGCGGATCGGCGTCCCGGCGGGGAGGCGGATGGTGTACGCGAGCCGCGCGTCCTCCGCCGCCAGCCGGTCCAGCGCGCGCAGCCCGAGCTGCACCGCGCGCCCCTCCGCGTCGCGCAGGCGCCAGAGCAGGTAGAAGCTGCTCCCCAGCGCCACGGCGGCCACGAGCGCGGCGGCCAGCGCGATCTCCGCGGCGCGCGCGCGCACCACCCGCATCAGCCCGCCGGGCGCCTGGTCGTTCAACGCGTGTCCTCCTCCATATGGAGCCGGAAGATACAAGATCGGGGAAGGCGGGAACAGGGAAGGCCCCGGAGCGGAGCGCCCCGGGGCCTCGTCCCCTCGTCCGCGGAGCTCAGTGTGCGAGCCTGCGGACCTCCTCGGCCAGCCGGGGGACGATCTCGAACAGGTCGCCCACGATCCCGTAGTCGGCCACCTTGAAGATGGGCGCCTCGGGGTCCTTGTTGATGGCGACGATGTAGCGCGACGAGCGCATCCCCGCCAGGTGCTGGATGGCTCCGGAGATGCCGACGGCGAAGTAGAGGGTGGGCGCCACCGTCTTCCCCGTCTGCCCCACCTGCTCGGCGTGCGGGCGCCAGCCGGCGTCCACCACCGCGCGCGAGGCGCCCACCGCCGCCCGGCCGCCGAACGCCGCGGCGAGCTCCTCGATGAGCTTGAAGTTCTCGGGGCCGCCCAGGCCGCGTCCGCCGGAGACGATCACCGGCGCCTCGGCCACGTCCAGCTTGCCGCCGGCCGCCGCGCGGATCTCCCGCACCACCGCGCCGAAGTCGGCGCCGTCCAGCGACACGTCCAGCTTCTGCACCTCGCCCGCCTTCGGGCTCTCCTGCGGGGTGAAGGTGTTGGGGCGCAGCGAGACCACTGCGGGCTTCGCCGGGACCGTCGCCTCGGCGTTCAGCTTGCCGGCGAACACCGGGCGGGTGACGACCACCTGCCCCCCGGCGGCGGCGAGGCCGGTGGCCTCGCTCAGGTAATCGACGCCCAGGCGCGCGGCCACCCGTGGCGCCAGGTCGCGCCCCAGGGAGGTGGCCGGGAAGAGCGCCGCGTCGCACCCGTGCTCCCGGATGAAGTCCGCGACCACCGTGGTGAACCCCTCGGGCGAGTAGCGGTCGAAGACCGCGGTCTCGCCCACGAACACCCGGTCCGCGCCGAAGCGCCCCAGATCGCCGGCCGCGGCGCCGGTCCCCTCGCCGCCCAGGACCACGGCGTGGACCTCGGTCCCCAGCGCGTCGGCCAGCGAGCGGGCGGCGGTCACCACCTCCTGCGCGACCTTGCGCAGCTCGCCGTCGCGCGCCTCCGCGAACGCGAAAATGCCTGCCATGTACGTGACTCCTGTCGCTGTCGGATGGGGGTGGTCAGAGCACCTTGGCTTCCTCGCGGAGCAGCCGGACCAGCTCCGGCACCGCGTCCGCCCCCTGCCCCACGATGCGGCCGGCCTGGCGCTCGGGCGGGTACGAGAGCCGGCGCGCCGGGGCCTCGCCGGAGGGCGCGGCGGCGGGCTTCTCCTCCAGGGGCTTCTTCTTGGCCGCCATGATCCCCTTGAGCGAGGCGTAGCGCGGCTCGTACGCCCCCTTGGTGAGCGTGAGGGCGCAGGGGAGCTTCAGCTCCACCACCTCCACGCCGCCCTCGACTTCGCGCTGCGCCGTCACCCTGCCGCCCTCCACCGAGAACTCGGTGACCGCGCTCGCCACGGGGATCCCCAGCAGCTCGGCGGTCATGGGCCCCACGGCCTGGAGGTCGTCGTCCACCGCGCGCAGCCCGAAGAGCAGCAGGTCGTACTCGCGGCCCCGGACTTCCTCGGCCAGCACGCGCGCCGCGGCCAGCCCCTCCACCGGGCCCTCGGTCCTGAGCAGGACCGCCGCGTCCGCGCCCATGGCGAGGGCGGTGCGCAGCGTCTCCGCGCTCTCGGAGCCGCCGGCGGTGACCACCGTCACCTCCCCGCCCCCGGCCGCCTCCTTGTGCTTGAGGGCGGCCTCCACGGCGAACTCGTCGTAGGGGTTGAGGACGTACTTGACGCCGGCCGTCTCGATCGAGCCCCCGTCACCGGCTATGCGAACGCGCGCCTCGGTGTCCGGGACGCGCTTCACGCAAACGATGCTCTTCACGCGCATCTCCTTCCGATCTGGGTTTTCCGTGAGCCGCCGGGCGGCTCCTGGGCGGCGGCAACATAGCAAGGCGCCCCCCGCGTGTCCAGCGAGCGCGGAGGGCGCGGCCGCGGGCCCGCGGGGTCAGCTCCGGCCCGGCGCCCGGGCGGTGTCGGCGGGCGTGGACGGCGGCGGCGGCGCCGACGCGCCCCCCATCAGCACGCTGTCGTCGGGGCTCTGGAGGCTCTCCACGTGGATGGTGGTGTCCACCATCCCCATTGCCTCGGCCTGCTCCGGGGTGAGCGGACGGGCCTGCTCCTGCATCTGCTCCGCCGAGAGGCCGTCGAGCGCGCGCTGGTTGGTGGTGTCGACCTCCGCCGCGCCCGCGGCCCGCGCGCCGGCCTCGTCCTCCCCGGGCGAGCACCCCGCCGCGAGCAGCGAGCAGGCGAGCGCGAGGAGCGGCACGCGGCGCGGAACACTGGACTTCATCGCAGATCGCTCCGGGAACGGGTCTCGACAGGTTCGGCCCGGCGCAGCGCACGCCGGAGTTAGCGGTATCAGCTCGAACGTAGTGCAGGCCCCCGCCCCCGGCCGGGAGCCTGCGTGAGGGATGCGAGCGCGAAGCGGCGAGACCCACAGTCGTATCGTGGGGCTCGCCTCCGTTGGGCAGCGTTGTTTGCTGCCCTACGGAGCCGCAGCCCGACCCCGGCGCAGCCGGGGGCACGCCCGAATCCGCAGTACCCCCCGACCCGAGCGCCAGCCAGGGGCCCGCCCACACCCGCCGTTCCAAGGTCAGGCCGTGGACGCCGCCCCCTCCTCCACCCGCGCCAGGAAATCGCGCACCCGCTCGAACACCTCGCCCGGACGCTCCCAGTGCGGGAGCGCGCCGGTGGGGAGAGGGACCACCTCCACGTTGGGGCGCCCCTCCAGCTCGGCGAGCCCGGTGAACGACTCCATGCGGCGGTCCTCCACCGTCCCGTACACCACCAGCAGCGGCTGCCGCAGGCGCCGGAACGCCTCGCGCGCCTCGGCGGGGAAGAGCCGCCCGTTCAGGAAGTCGTCCAGCGGGCGCGACGCTCCCTCCACCCGGGCGGTCTCGGCGCCGTACTCCACGTACTCCTCCGGCACCCCGAACTCCGGGGTGAACAGCTCGTCCCGCGCGAAGCGGTAGAGCGCCTCCGGGGTGGTGAGGCGGTCGTAGAAGGCGCGCTGCACCCCCGGGAGGGTGAAGAGGAGGCGCGACCAGATGCGCGGCAGCTCGGTGGGCTCCTCGCCCAGCCCCACCGGCTCCAGCGCCGCCACGGAGTGGACCAGGTCCGGGCGCCGCCGCGCGACCTCCACCGCGTAGGTGGCCCCCAGCGACAGCCCCACCAGGTCCACCCCCCCGCGCGGCTGGATCACCCGCTCCAGCCAGTGCTCCAGCTGGTCCTCCAGCAGCTCCGGCGTGTAGTCCACCTCCGGCCGGTCGCTGTGGCCGAAGCCCAGCCACTCCAGCGCCAGGACGGGCCGGTCGCTCTCGCGCTGGAAGCGCTGCACCAGCGGGCGCATCTCGTGCGCCGAGGCCACGGCGTTGATGGAGTGGAGGAAGACCAGCGGCCTCCCCCGCCCCCGCCGCGAGTAGTACGCGTAGTGGAACTCGCCCCAGGGGACGTAGTCGAGGCGCAGGTTCAGCGCGTTGGGGAGCTCCGTCACCGGGCGGCGGCGCGTGCGCGACGCCCCCAGCATGTAGACGCCGTACGCCGCCGCCGCGGCCGCGGTCAGCCCCGCGGCGGCCTTCCCGGCGCGGCTCCCCAGGATCCTCCGCTTCTCGGGCTCGCGGTCCTTGTCGCGGCCGCCTCCCCGGCGCCGATCTCCGTCTTTCTCGCGCTTCATGGCTCCCCTCGCTCGGCTCCCTTGCCCGTATCGCCACCACCCGTACGCAATCCCCATGCAACGAGGAGGGTCCGGCCCGCGG
>DATABU010000445.1:0-3018 GCA_036259415.1 Longimicrobiaceae bacterium | reverse complement strand
CCGTTCCGCCGCTGCCGTTCCGCAGTACCCCTCACAATCGGTTCGGGGGGAGACTCGCAGCAGTACCGCGAGGCTCACCCCGGCGGAGGGAGACCCGGGGGCCGTTTCCCGGGGCTCCCGCAGCCCGCGCAGGAGACGGACGGCCGTATCGTCCGGCTCCGGAGCGGCCCGCCAAGACCAGAAGAAGACCTCAGCTCCGCCCCACCGCCTCCAGCCCGTACAGCCGGATCTTGTTGTGCAGCGTCGCCCGCGAGATCCCCATGGCCTCCGCCGCCTGGGTGCGGTTGCCGTCCAGCATCACCAGCGTCCGCTCGATGTGGCGGCGCTCCACCTCGTCCAGCGTCATGACCGTCTGGTGCTCGCGCACCGGGAGCGACGACGGGGAGGGTGAGCGCACCTCGGGAGGCAGGTGCTCGGGGAGGATGGTCTCCTCGCCCAGGGAGAGCACCAGCGCCCGCTCCAGCACGTTGCGCAGCTCGCGCACGTTCCCCGGCCATGCGTACCCCACCAGCAGCTTCAGCGCGGCGTCGGAGAGCCGCCGCCCGCCGCGCGGGTGCGTGGCGCGCAGGTCGGTGAGGAGCCGGTGCACCAGCTCCAGGACGTCCTCGCGCGAGCGCTCCCGCACCGGCGGGAGGGTGAGCGGGAGCACGTGGAGCCGGTAGTACAGGTCCTCGCGGAAGCGCCCCGCCGCCACCTCGGCCTCCAGGTCGCGGTTGGTGGCGGCCACCAGGCGCACGTCCACCTCGATCTCGCGGGTGCCGCCCAGGCGGCGGAAGCACCGGCGCTCCAGCACCTTGAGCAGCTTGGGCTGGAGGTCCGGGGCCAGGTCGCCCACCTCGTCCAGGAAGAGCGTCCCCCCGTGCGCCACCTCGAACAGCCCGCGCTTGGCGGTCTTGGCGTCGGTGAACGCCCCCTTCTCGTGCCCGAAGAGCTCCGAGTCCAGGAAGGTGGCCGAGAGCCCGGCGCAGTTGACCTCCACCATCGGTCCGCGGGCCCGCTGCGAGTGGGCGTGCAGCATCTGCGCGACCCACCCCTTCCCGGTCCCGCTCTCGCCCAGCAGGAGCACGGTGGTCCCCTCCGACTCCGCGAGCAGCTCCACCTGCCGCGCGATCTCGCGCATCCGCGGCGAGCCGCCCAGGGTGGAGGTGTGCCGCCCCTCGGCCAGCCGCGCGGAGAGCGTGCGGTTGGCGCGGCGAAGCTCGGTCTTCTCCAGCGCCTTCTCGGCGGCGGCGGCCAGGTGGGGGAGCTCCACCGGCTTGGCGAGGAAGTTCTCCGCGCCCAGCCGCATGGCCTCCACGGCGGTCTCGATGTCGCCGTGGCCGGTGAGCATCACGACCGTGGCGTCGCGCGGGACCAGGGTCTCCAGCACGTCCATCCCGGAGACGCCGGGGAGGTGCAGGTCGAGGAGGACCACGTCGGGGAGCGCCGCCTCGTAGAGGCGGAGCCCCTCCTCGCCGGTCATGGCCCGGTACACCTCCCACCCGGCGCGCTCGAAGAAGCGGCCGAGGGAGCGGATCACGTCCGGCTCGTCGTCGATCAGGAGGATGGAGCGCTGCATGCGGCTGCGGGGCACCGATGGCTCGGGGCGCGCGGAGGGGCGCGCATCTCCGACGGGAGTATCGACGGCTGGGGGCATGGGCTGAAGCGGGCGGCGGTCAGGCGGGCGAGCGCGCGGCGGTGCGGCGGGTGAGCCGGACCAGGGCGACGCGCCGCTCGTCCACCTCCTCCACCCGCAGCTCCATCTCCCCCCCGGGGGCGGGGACGGTCACCACGTCGCCGGGGACGGGGACGCGCTCCAGCGCTCCGAAGACGTAGCCGCCCACCGTGTCGAAGTCCGCTTCGGGGAGCGACACCCCGAAGCGCTCGTTGACCTCGGAGATGGAGGCGCCGCCGTCGATGAGCACGTCGCCCTCGGGGGTGGCGGCGAACTCCGGCTCGGCCACGTCGTGCTCGTCGTTGATGTCGCCGACGATCTCCTCCAGCAGGTCTTCCATGGTCAGCAGCCCGTACGTCCCCCCGAACTCGTCCAGCACGATGGCCAGGTGGACGCTCCGCTGCCGGAGCTCGGCGAGGATCTCGTCCACCGGCTTGGTGTCGGGGACGAAGTACGGCTCGCGCATCACCCGCCGCACGTCGAACGCCTCGTCGCCGCGGCGGAAGAGGGGGAGCAGGTCCTTGGTGAGCACCACCCCGACGATGCTGTCGATGGAGCCCTCGTACACGGGGAAGCGGGAGTGCCCCTCGTCCACCACCACGTCCAGCAGCTCGTCCAGCGAGATGCCGGCGGGGACGGCGACCATCTCCGTGCGGGGGGTCATCACCTCGCGGGCGACGGTCTCGGTGAACTCGAAGACGCCGTGGATCATCTCCCGCTCGTCCTCCTCCACCACCCCCTCCTCGGAGCTGCGCGCCACGAACATGCGGATCTCCTCCGGGGTGTACACCAGCGGGTGGAAGCCCGCGGAGACGCCCAGGCGGCGGAGGACCGCGGGGAGCAGCCGGGCCAGCGGCCAGGTGAGCGGGCGCAGCATGAGCCCCCAGGCGCGCAGGGGCCCCAGGGTGAGCCGCGCCACCCGCTCGGCGCGCCCCCCGGCCAGGAGCTTGGGGAGCTGCTCGCCCAGCAGGGCGTGCAGCAGCACGACCGCGGCGACGACGGCGGCCGCCCAGGGGTACGGGAGCGGAGCCGCACCCGGCGGGAACCCGGCCCAGGCGTCGCGCACGGCGAGCGCGGCCAGGTACCCCAGCAGGACGGACGCGGCGCTGCGCCCCAGCTGCGCGGCCAGGGCCAGCTCGTCGGCGCGTCCGAGCGCGGGCGGTACGCGGGCGGCGCCGGTCTCCCCCTCGCGCGGGCGCGCCTCGGCGGCGCTGCGGCGGAGGGTGAGGAGCGCGAACTCGGCTGCGGTGAAGAACGCGTTCGCCGCGAGGAGCGCGGGGACCGCGAGCAGGATGGGGCCGGCTAGGTGGGTGTCCATGGGGGGGGTGCAGTGCCGACGGCGGGGGCCCCGGGACGGGGCCCCC
>DATABU010000444.1:0-8390 GCA_036259415.1 Longimicrobiaceae bacterium | reverse complement strand
AGGCGGCCACCTCGTCCAGCGGCAGCCCGCGCCCGGCGCCCTGGTAGGCCAGGGTGGAGAGCTCGAACCGGTCGGCGATCACCACCTTGCCGGCCGCCACCCCCGGGCGCACCACCTGCTCCACGAAGGCGGCGCGGGCGGCCAGCATCAGGAAGAGCTCGCTGCGCGGGGGGACGCCCAGCCCCAGGTCGGCCAGGACGGTCTCGCGCACCCGCTCGCCCAGCGGGGTGGAGCCGGGCTCGCGGGCGACCGTGACCCGGTTCCCGGCGGCCCGGAGGGCCTCGGCGAGGAGCCGGACCTGCGTGGTCTTCCCCGCCCCCTCGACCCCCTCGAAGGCAAGGAACAGGCCGCGGGGAGCCGGGGTGGGAGCGTCGTTCATGGGGTCAGGCGCGGGCGGTGGGTACCAGCGGGAGGACGAAGGCGAACTCGCTCCCCGCCCCGCGGGCGCTCCGCACCCAGATGCGGCCGCCGTGGGCCTCGACGGCGAGCTTGCAGAAGGTGAGCCCCAGGCCCGAAGACGCCTCCCCGGCGGGGACGCTCCCGTACTTGCGGAAGATCACCTCCTGGAACTCGGGGGCGATCCCCGCGCCGTCGTCGGTCACGGTGAAGCGCACCCCCGAGTCCGCGTCGGGCTCCGCACGGAGCCGGATGCGCACCCCCTCGCCGCCGTGGCGGACCGCGTTGCCCACCAGGTTGCCCAGGACGCGGCGGAGGAGCCCCTCGTCGGCGCGGAGGGAGAGCGGCTGCGCGCCGTCCACGGCCACGGAGGCGCCCCGCCGCTCCGCCGGGACGCGCCACTCCTCGGCCACGTCCCGCAGCAGGCTCGCGGCCTCCAGCTCGCGGAGCTGGAGCCGCACCTCCGACTCTTCCAGCCGGGCGATCTCCAGCAGGTTGTCCACCATGCGCAGCATGTCGTCGCCGCGCTCGCGGGCGTCGCCCAGCAGGCGGCGCTGCTTGGGGGAGAGCGTCCCCAGGTCCCCGTCCACCGCCAGCTCCAGCGTGCCCAGGATGGCGGCGAGCGGGGCCTTGAGGTCGTGCACGATCATCCGCGTCAGGTCGTCGCGGAGCCGCTCCAGCTCCTGCAGCTTGCGGTACGAGCGCTCCAGCTCGTCGCCGGCGGCCTTGAGGCGCAGCAGCGAGCGGATGCGGGCGAGGAGGATGGGACGGTTGAACGGCTTGGTGAGGAAGTCGTCGCCCCCCGCCTCGATGGCCTTGAGCTTGTCCGAGGTGTCGGAGAGGGCGGTCACGAAGACCACCGGGATCCCCGAGGTGGCCGGGTCGGACTTGAGCCGGCGGCACACCTCGATCCCGTTCAGCCCCGGCATCATCACGTCCAGGAGGATCAGGTCCGGGCGGCGCTCGCGAGCCACCCGGAGCGCCTCCTCGCCGCCGAAGGCGCCCGCCACCCGGTACTCCATGGCCTCAAGGAGGTCGGAGAGCAGCTCGACGTTGACGCGGTCGTCGTCCACGACGAGCAGGAGCGGCGCCTCCGCCGGCCGGTCGCTCACCGCCCCAGCAGGGTCAGGGAGAGCCCCAGCCGCCAGTACGACTCGTCAAGCGCCGCGGCGTCGCCGCCGCGCCAGCCCCGCTCGGCCGCCAGGTCCACCTGCGCGGCCCCGCCGGCCAGCCGCGCTCCAAGCCCCGCCGTGAGCGCCCGCTCGTCGGGGAAGTCGTTCCCCTCGCTCGCCGGGCCCCAGCGGAAGGGGAGCCGGGCGTACCGCGCCCCCACGCGAACAGGGAAGGTGCGCTGGCCGGGGGTGGCGGAGCCCATCTCCACGCCGCCGGCCACGGTCCACGAGTCGCGCGCGCCGCCGGTCGCCGCCAGCTCATCGTCGGCCGTGGACCAGCCGGCCCACTGCGCGTTGAGGACCACCAGCGCACGGGGCGCAACCCGCCCGCTCGCCCCCACGTCGAAGGTCAGCGGCAGCGGGTAGTCCCGCCCGACCGAGACCGAGTCGCCCTCGGCGGGGCGGGCCTCCAGCGTGCCGCCCAGCGCCACCGCGGCGGCCAGGTTGAGGGCGTCGGTGGGCACCCAGCGCACTCCCGCGGCGGCGCCGAGCCCCCGGTAGGTGAAGGCGGTGCCGTACGACGCGGGCGCCAGGTCCACCCGGCGGCTCAGCAGGCTGTCGCCCGGGGCGAAGCGGCGGCTCAGGGTGTCGCGCACCGAGCCGGTGTACAGGTCGGCGGCCGCCGCCACCGAGAAGCGCTCCGTCACCGAGTACGCCGCCCCGGCGCGGAGCCGGGTCACCCCGCCGCGGGAGATGAAGCGGTCGGTGAACTCCACCTCCCGCTCGCCCAGCCGCAGGGTGTCCAGGCGCTCGACCGCCCAGGTCTGGTCCACGAACGAGCCGTACCCGGCCGAGAAGGTCCATCGCTGGCCGAAGGGGAACACCGCGTGGAGCAGCGGGAAGCGCGCCGTGCTCCCGTCGCTCTCCCCCCCGGGGAGCGTGGCGTCGTAGAAGTCGGGCTGGAACGAGACGGTGATCGCCGGGGCCGGGAGGGCCGCGATCGCCGCCGGGTTGACCAGCGACAGGCCGCCGCCGGGGAGCGCGAGGCCCGCGCCGCCCAGGCCGCGGGCGCGCGCGTCCACGGGCGGGTTCACGTACCCGAGGCCGCGGCTGGCGAGGAGCGACTGGGCCGCGGCGGGCCCGCTCCCCGCGAGGAGCGCGGCGCCCACGGCGAGCAGGGAGGCGGCGCGGAGCCGGCGCCCGCGAAGGGAGCTCGTGTGCGTCTGTGTCATGGGAGGCTCGGCCGCGCCGAGAGCGTGTAGACGATGCGGAGGCGCGGATCCGGCGCGAACCAGGCCGGACCGAAGCTGAGGGCGCCCGGCGAGCCGAAGAGCGTGCCGGGGTCGCTCAGGAGCGCGAACGTGAAGCTCGTGGAGTCGCTCGCCGCACGCCCGGCCGCGAAGCCGGTGAACGAGATCGCCAGGACGCTGTCGCCGGGGACGAAGCGGGACCCGGCGAAGGCCGGCTGGCCGCTGGCGTCGAACCCGAGCACGTCGTTGACCGGCTGCCCCAGGGGGGCGCGGCGCCCCAGCTCCGGCTCGCTCACGCGGCGGAGCGCGGTGGCGACCGGCCCCACCGGCTGGAAGCCGCCGGGCACGGGGACCGGCCGCAGCAGGAGCGAGACCTCGTTGAGCGCCACCTCGCGCAGGGGGACGAGAGTGCAGACCCCCGACGCGCACACCGGGAGCGAGTCCGGGAGATCGACCCGGAACAGCGTCCGCGCCGAGCGGATCCCCCCGGCCTCCCAGAACGCTCCCCCGCTGGTGGGCTGGTCCGGGTCGTAGACGAAGGTGGCCTGCGCCGCAGAGACGTTCACCGCCACCACCGTGTCCGGCGAGGCCGTCTCGGGGTGCGCCCCGGTGCGGAGCTGGAAGCCGCCCAGCTGCACCCGCGCCCCCGTCCCCGCCGCGGTCACCAGGAGCCCGGGGAAGTCGGCGGCCGCGATGCGCTGCACGGCGAGCGAGTCCAGCGCGAAGAGCACCGAGTCGCCCTGCGCCCGCGCGCCCGCCGTGAGCGTCGCCCGGGCGAGGAGCGCGCCCCGCGAGACGCCGGGCCGGGTCCACGGGACCTGCCCGCCCACGGTGTCCACGGCGAACCGCCAGGAGACCGAGGCCGGGTGCCACTCCTGCCCCACCTCCCAGAGCTGCAGCTCGACGGGCCCGGCGGAGGTGGAGGCGAGCGTGTCCAGCCGCGCCAGCAGGGTGCCGCGGCCGTAGGTGAAGAGGGTGTCCGTCCGGCTGGTACCCCCCTGCGTGTAGCTGATCGTCGCCGGGAAGCCGGCGAGCTGCACCAGCGTGTTGGCCGTGAGCCCGTCGTCGAAGCCGCCGGCGACCAGCTGGTAGCCCACGTCCGCGGGGCCGCTGTAGCCGGCGAACGTCCCGATGCGCTGCGCGAAGCTGTCGGCCGGGAGGATCACCTGGAAGGTGGAGGGGAGGGTGCCCGGAAACAGGTCCACCCCCGTCACGGTGGGGGGCTCGTCCGTGCAGGCGACCGCCGGAAGGGACAGGAGCAAGGCCGCGGCCAGCGCCCTCCCGAGGCTCGTACGACGTCGCATCAGCTCTTCCGCTCTGAAAATGGTATGGGTCGGGGGCCCCCGCCCCCGAGGTAGACGCGGGGGAGGCGCTGCGTGAGCCCGGTCAGGATCTCGTACGAGATGGTGCCGCAGCGCGCCGCCACCTCGTCAACCCGGATCTCCTCGGCGCCGTCCCGCCCGACGAAGGTCGCCACCTCTCCGGGGCGCACGTCCGCGGCGCCCGGGAGACGGGACAGGTTTAACACCGACACGTCCATGGAGATCCTTCCGACGATCGGCACCCGCACGCCGCGCACGATCGCCTCTCCTCCGGCCGGGGCGAGCGCGCGGCGCAGCCCGTCGCCGTAGCCTATGGCCGCGGTCCCCCACACCTCCGGTCCGGGGGCCGTGTGGGTGGCGCCGTAGCCGACGGTCGCGCCCGCCGGGACCCCGCGCACCCGCGCGAGCCGCGCGCGCACCGAGGCCACCGGCTCCGGGTGCACGTCCGCCCCCGCCTCCCCCCCGTACAGGAAGATGCCGGGGCGGACCAGGTCGCACCCGTAGCCGGCGCGGCGCAGCGCGGCGGCGCTGTTGGAGGTGTGGACCACGCGGGGAGGATCCCCCTCCGCCTGCGGCGGGAGCAGGGACAGCGCGTGACGGAACCGCTCCCACTGCCGGTCGGTGGCCGCCAGGTCGGGCTCGTCGGCGGAGTGGAAGTGGGTGAAGCACCCTTCCCAGACCAGGCGGTCCGCGGCGCTCCGCGCCACCTCGCCGCCCCAGCCCGCGGCCTCGTTCCAGGGGAGCCCGGCGCGTCCCATCCCCGTGTCCACCTCCAGGTGGAAGGGGAGCCGCCGCCCCGCCTCCGCGGCCTCCGCCCACAGGCGGACGGAGTCCAGGTCGGAGAGGCAGGGCGTCAGCCCGGCACGCGCCGCGCGGGGGAGCTCGTCCGGGGGCGCGGGGGCGGACACCAGGACCCGCCCCTCCCACCCCGCCGCGCGCAGCGCCTCGCCCTCGGCGACGGCGGCCACCCCGAAGGCCCAGGGCCCGTCCGGCGCCAGCTCCCGCCGCAGCGCCTCCGCGACGGCGCGCATTCCCAGGCCGTAGGCGTCGGCCTTGACCATGGGGACCACCCCGGCGCCCCCCCCGACGGCGGAGCGCACGAGCCGGAGGTTCCGGCGCAGGGCGTCGAGGTCGACCTCGACCCAGGCGCGGGAGCGGAGAGGCGTTGACGGACTGGACACAAGCCGAGTAGTATAGGCCGACCGTGGAGAGCACGCAAGCGGAAAACCAGCCCCGCAGCCCGGCCCCGGGAGGCGTCCTCGACCGCGCACTGGCGCTGGTCGAGTTCCTGCGCGCCCACTGTCCCTGGGACGCCGCGCAGACCCCCGCCTCGGTGCTGCCCCTGCTGCTGGAGGAGGCCCACGAGGCGGCGGACGCCATCGCCGCCGGGGACGAGCGGGGCCTCAGGGACGAGCTGGGCGACCTGCTCCTCAACCTGGCCTTCCAGGTGGTCCTCGCCGAGGAGCGGGGCGCATTCGGGCGGGAGGAGGTGGCGGCCGGGCTGGAGCAAAAGATGCGCCGACGCCACCCGCACCTCTACGGCCTGGGCGAGGCCGAGCCCTGGGCGGCGATCAAGGCACGCGAGCGGGCCGAGCGCGGGAGCGGCGGCGCGGATGCCGGGCTCCTCGACGCCCTCCCGGGCGGGATGGACCCGCTGCTCCGGGCATTCCGGATGCAGGAGCGCGTGGCGGAGGTCGGGTTCGACTGGCCCGATCCGGGAGGCGCCCTGGCGAAGGTGCGCGAGGAGGTGGACGAGGTGGGCGAGGAGCTGGCCGCTCCCGGCGCGGCGGACGCCCGCCGGTTGGAAGAGGAGCTGGGCGACCTGCTCTTCTCGGCGGTCAACCTAGCGCGGCTGGCCGGGGTGCACCCCACCACCGCCCTCGCCCGCGCGAACGCCAAGTTCGCGGGACGCTTCGGCGCGCTGGAGCGCCTGGCCCGCGACCGCGGCGTGGTCCTGGGGCGGGCCTCCCTGGAAGAGCTGGACGTCCTCTGGGACGAGGTCAAGCGCGTGGAGGGGAAATGACACGATCCTTGCGTTCACGCGCGTCCCGCGGCCGAGGCGCCGCTTCACCCCGAGGTCCCGACCGGATGAGCCGTCCCCTGACCCGCTCCGGCACCCCGCGCGGCCGTTCGCGCCCCCGCACCTCCCGCGCGGACGGTGCGGCATGAGCCTGCGGCAGCGGATCGTCCTCACCCTGGTCGCCATCTCCTGCATCCTGGTGGCGCCGGCCATCTACGGCGTCTGGTCGCTCCGGGAGCTGCAGCAGGTCGCCCGCAACCTGCGCGTCCGCGACGCCGAGGGCTCCCTCGCGCTCGGCCGCCTCCAGAGCGCGCTCGGCGAGGTGGAGTACTCCGTGCGCATCGGGCTCGCCCTGCAGGCGCTCTTCCCGGACGAGGCCGCGGACGCGCGCAGCCAGACCGAGGCCACCCTCGCCACCGTGGACGAGGCGCTGGAGCGGCTGCGGCGCGCGGGGTACGGGTCGCAGGCGCAGCCCACCGCCCGGCGCTGGGACGAGCTGAAGCAGGCCATCGGCCGGGCGAACGAGCTGGCGGTGGGAGGACGCTTCGAGGCGGCGGACACCTTCCGGGCGCAGGTGCTGGAGCCGGGGTTCACGGCGGTGAACCAGACGCTGGAGCCCATCAGCCAGGCCATCAACCAGGGGAGCGCCGCCCAGGTGGATCGCGCCCAGGACATCGCGCGGCAGGCGTTCACCACCACCGCGCTCGCGCTGGCCGTCGCGCTCGCGACCACGGTGCTCATCGGCGGGTGGCTCACGCGCACCCTGCTCCGCCCCATCCACGAGCTGCGGCGGGGGATGGCTGTGGTCGCGGAGGGCGACTTCGCCCCGGACGTGCGGGTGGACCCCCGCCGCGACGACGAGCTGGGCGACCTGGCGCGCTCCTTCGGCTCCATGACGCGGCAGCTCTCGGAGCTGGACCGGCTCAAGGCGGAGTTCGTCTCCGTGGCGTCGCACGAGATCAAGACGCCGCTGAGCGTCATCCGCGGGTACACGGCGCTCCTCCTGGACGGGATCTACGGCCAGGTCTCCGACCCGCAGAAGAAGACGCTGGCCTCCATCGCCGACCAGACGGAGCGCCTCACCCGGCTGGTGCAGCGGTTGCTGGACATCAGCCGCTTCGAGGCGGGGGGCGGGCGGCTTGAGGTCCGCGAGATCCACCTGGGCGAGTTCCTCCGCGACCTGGCGCACGGCTTCGACGCGCTGGCGATCCAGAACCGGATCGACTTCTCCATGGAGATGGCGGACGACCTCCCGGAGACGCTGACGGGCGACCCCGACCGGCTCAACGAGGTGCTGGGGAACATCCTCTCCAACGCCTTCAAGTTCACCCCGCAGGGCGGGAGGATCCGGCTGCTGGCCCGGCCGGTGCCGGAGGGGGTGGCCGTGGAGGTCCGCGACACCGGGATCGGGATCCCCCCGGACAAGCTCCCCAAGATCTTCGAGAAGTTCTTCCAGGTGGAGAACGAGGCCCAGCCCCGCTCGGTGGGCTCGGGGCTGGGGCTGGCCATCGCACAGGAGATCGTGGAGGCCCATGGAGGCACGATCACTGCAGAGAGCCAGGTGGGCCGGGGGACGACGTTCCGCGTCCTCCTCCCCCTGCGGCCGCCGGTGGCGAACGCGGCCTGACCGACCCCTGACGACGGACCGTACATGAAGCTCAACCGAGGGCTCGCCGTACTGCTCGCCCTTGCCGTTACCGCCTGCGCCACGCTCGCGCCCGGCTCGCGCGACCGCGCGGGGAAGGAGCTGTGGAACCAGGCGCACCTCGCCCTGCGCGCGGAGAACTTCCGGGTGGCGGACTCGGCGTTCAACCGCCTGGTGACGGACTTCGCCGGCACGGAGGAGGGGCGCGAGGCGATCTTCTTCATGGGCGAGATCCGGATGGACCCTCGCAACCCCGGCTGGAACTCCCTGCGCGCGGCGGACTACCTGCGCCGCTACCTGGCGCTGGCCGACTCGTCCCGCCGCGTGGAGATCCATCGCGAGGCCGAGGCCCGGACCTTCCTGGAGCTGGCGAACCAGCTCAACCTCCCCCCGGACCAGCGGATCGGCGCACTGCAGCCCGGCACCGAGCGCGTGCAGATCCCCGGGCCGGTGCGCATCGTCCCCGGCGAGCAGGCGGCGGAGCTGAACGCCGAGGTACAGCGCCTCCGGGGCGAGCTGAACGCCCGTGACGAGACCATCCGCCGCCAGCGCGAGGAGCTGAACCGCATCCGCAACACCCTTGCGCCGGGGCGCCGCCCGTAGGGGGTACGCAACACGGTCTGCACGCTCGGAAAAGTTTGCGCC
>DATABU010000443.1:0-3626 GCA_036259415.1 Longimicrobiaceae bacterium | reverse complement strand
GCCCCGGCCGCCGCGTCGCCGGTGCCGGCGAGACGCCGCACCAGGCGGAAGGCGGCGCGCGGGGCGGTCCACCCGTCCATGCGCACCGTCAGCAGCTCCTCGCCGGGACGCGCCGTCGTGTAGCCCGCGGGGAGGCCGAGCGTGTCCAGGCGGAGGACGTGCGTCCCGGCGCGCAGGTCGCGGAAGGAGAAGCGGCCCTCGCGGTCGGTGGTCACCACCTCGCCGTCGGCGCTCCACACGCTGGCGCCCGGGACGCCCTCCTCGCCCGGCCCCTGGCGACCGTCGCCGTCCTCGTCCAGCCACACCTTGCCGACCAGGGTGCGCCCCTGCAGGGCGAAGCCGCGCCGCAGCCGGACCCAGGCGACGGCGGTGTCGCTGCGGGCGCCGCCGGCCGCTTCGGCCCAGGCGCGGTTGCCCACGGAGCCCTCCCGCCCGGGCGCCACCAGCGCCAGGGCGTAGCGGAGCGTCCGCTCCGCCCCCGGAGCGAGCGCGGGGACCGCCAGGCGCAGCTCGCGGCCCGCGACGCGCGCCGAGTCGGCCCCCCATACGCTCCCCTCCACCAGCCGCGTCCCCTCCGGGAGCAGGTCGCGGACGACGACCCCGTCCAGCGGGGCGTCGCCGGGGTTGCGGACGGCCAGGGTGTAGACCACCGTCTCGCCCACCCCCGCCTCCAGCGACCCCGCCGTCTTGCGCAGCTCCAGGCCGCGCGCCTCCGCGGGGACCACGGTCACCGGCGCGGCCTCGGCCACGGCGGCGGCCACGCCGCCGCCCGAGGCGACCGCGCGGTTCACCAGCCTCACGCCCGCGACGGCCGCCGGCGACACCCGCGCCGACAGCGAGAACGACCCCGCGGCGCCGGGCTGCAGCGTCCCCAGGCGCCAGCGCACGACGCGCCCCTCGGTCTCGGGCGACCCCTCGGCGTGGAGCAGCGACAGCTCCGCGGGGAGGGTGTCCACCAGCAGGGCGTCGCGCACGGGGGAGGCGGAGCGGTTCGCCCAGGTCAGGCGGTAGGCGACCTCGCCCCCGGCGCGGACGGGGCCGCTCCCCAGGCGCTCCTTGCCCACCTCCAGCCGCCCCTCGCCCACCCGCGTCTCCGCGGGGGTGGAGGCGACCTGGTTGTCGCCCAGCGTCAGGGTGGCGACGTTGGCGACCGGGCCCTCCGCCGCGTCCGCCTCCACCGTGGCGCGGAACGCCACCGTCCCCGCGGCGCCGGGGGCGAGCGCCCCCAGCCGCACCGCCACCGTCCAGCGCCCGGTGGGGTCGCGCTCCACGCTCCCCGCGTCGGCGTCCGCGGCGTCGGTGAGCGCAGCGCCGTTCCAGCGCAGGCTCCCGGGGACGAAGCGCAGCCCGCGCGGGAGCGGGTCACCCAGGCGCGCGTCCGGGAAGGTCGCCACCCCGCGGTTGGCGTACGCGATCGTGTAGGCCACCGTGTCGCCCCGGAAGGCGTCGGCGCGGTCCGCGGTCTTCTCCAGCGTGGCCGCGGTGCGGCCGCGGGCCACCACGATCCGGTCCGTGGCGGCCGCGGTGACCGCGGCGTCGGTCTCGCTGGTGGCGCGCAGCACGGCCTCGGCCTCGCCGCCGCCCCGGTCCAGCGGGACCTCCACCAGCATCAGGAGCGCCGCGGAGGCGCCCCCCTCCAGCGCGACGGGGCCGGAGAGCGCGGCGTCGCGCTCCCCCAGCTCCCCGTCGCCGTCCACGTCCAGGAACACCGAGACGCGCCACCCCGCCGGGGCGGACGCCTCCAGGCGGAAGCGGTCCGCCGCCGCTCCCCCGTTCCGCACCCGGTGCGCGAAGGCGCGCCGCCCGCCCGGCTCCAGCGTCGCCTCGTACGAGGGGACCACCTCCACGGCCGGGCGCTGCACCGTCACCGCCGCGGCGGCGGCCGCGGTCCGCTCCACGCCGTCGGCGGCGCGGTAGGTGAGGTACGCCCGGTTCTCCACGACCGCCGTGTCGGCGGCCGCGGAGCGGACGTGCGCCCCCGCCCCGGCAGCGGAGCGGGCCGCCGCCGGGACCACGCCGAGCGCGAGCAGCGCCGCGACCACCGGCAGGGCGAGACCCGCCCTGCCGGGGCCGCGCCGGCCCGCGTCCATACGTGCGAAGGGGGAGCGCATCGTCCGGCCCTACCTGACCTGCACGCGGATCCAGAAGAACCTGCTCTCCGCCGGAGCCAGCGAGGGCAGCCCCGCCGTCACCGTCCCAGACGACTCGCTGATCGTCCACCCCGCGGCATCCCCCGCCGTGGACTGGTAGGCCACCTGCGCCGGGAGCGGGTCGCTCACGCTGACGTTGCTCGCCGCCGAGCCCCCGGTGTTGGTGACGGTGATCCGGTACTGGATGTACTCGCCGGGGAGCACGCGGTCGGCCCCGCCGATGGCCGTGGTCTGGTCGTCGCGGAACGCCTCCTTGGTCATGGAGACCGCCGCGCGGATCACGGTGACGGTGTAGCTCCCGCTGTCCGTGGTCCCCGGGTCGGTGCTGGAGGTGGCCGTGAGCTGCAGCCCCGCCGTGGCGCCAGCCGCTGCCCCGCTGGCGATGGTGTAGACCACGTCCACCGTCTGCGTGGCGCCGGCGCCCACCGCGATGGAGCCGGCGGCCCCCGCGGTGCCGTTGACCGAGACGATGCTGAGGACCGCGCCCTCGGCCGTGGAGGCCGCGAGGTCGAAGGTCCCCGCCACGCCGCCGGGGTTGGTGAGGGTGAAGGTGGCGGTGTACTGCGTCCCGTTGCTGGGCATCCGGCTCACCGTGCCCGCGTCCGGCGTCACCGAGATCCCGGCGACCGCGGTGGGCGACAGGTTGGTGGTGGACGCGTCGCTCACCGCCGGCGTGCGCGTCGAGGTGGCGGTCAGCGAGAGCGGGATGGTCTGCCCCGCCTGCCCGGCGTCCACGCTGTAGACCACCGTCACCTGGACGTTGCCACCCGCCGCGACCGGCGCCGCGGCGAGCGCCGCGTTGAGGTCGGCGAGGGTGGCGTAGGTGGTCGCGCCGATCTTGTAGCCGGACACGCTGGCGCCGGCGCCCACGGTGGTGCTCACGCTCACCGGGTCGTCGCCGTTGCCGACGTTGGCGATGGTGAAGGCGGCCTCGTTGGCGCTGCTCGGGCTGAGCGGCGTCGCCGTCGCTGCGGAGGTCACGTCCAGGCCGGCGGCGAAGCCCACGGTGACGCTCACGCTGGCGGTCGCCGGGGTGTAGCTGTTGCCGTTGGCGTCCGTCCAGGTAGCGGTCGCCGTGTTGGTGATGACGGTGCCTTCGGGGGTGGGCGTCTGGGCCAGGGCGGGCGATGCCGCCAGCGGCGCCAGGAGCAGGCCGGCGAGCGCGAGCCTGCGGAGGATCGGTCTCATCTCAGGGGATCCGGTGACTGGGGGGTGTGGGTCGGGGGTCAGCGCGCGCCGGGCGCGGCGGTCCCGGCGCCGCCCGCGAAGCGGGCGTCGAGCTCCGCGGCGACGGTGGCCCCGGGGGCCACCCATCCGTCCACGGTCCAGCGTACGTGCGTGTAACGCTCGGGAGAGACGGGGCGCCGCACGCGCCGCCCCTCCACCACGACCTCCTCCGTCGGCTGCGCCGAGAAGGTGGCGCCGCCGTCGGCGGAGTACTCCGCGCGGGCGTCGGCGCGGCTCGAGCGCGCCGAC
>DATABU010000442.1:0-1617 GCA_036259415.1 Longimicrobiaceae bacterium | reverse complement strand
GTGCGGTAGAGCCGCGCCCCCGGCTCGGCGGCGAAGGGATCGGGGACGAAGCGCTCCGCCGTCAGCCCCGGCCGCCCCAGGTAGTCGCGCGCCACGCTGGCGCCGCCCAGGCACAGCTCCCCGGGGACCCCCACCGGCGCCACCCGCCCCCCGGGCTCCACCACGTACAGCGCGGCGTTCCCCAGCGGCCGCCCCACCATCTGCCGCGCCGCCGCTTCCCCGCCCAGCCGGTGCGCGGCGCAGATGATCGCCGCCTCGGTGGGGCCGTACAGGACGTGGATCTGGGCCGCCGGGAAGGCGATGCGCATCTCCTCCAGCAGGTCGGGCGCGACCGCGTCGCCGCCCACGAAGGCGTGGCGCAGGGTGCCCAGCACGCCCCCGGGCGTGGCGCGGACCTCCTCCACGATCCGGCGCATCAGCGCCGGCACGGCGTGCACCGCGGTGCACCACGCGAGGTCCTCCACCAGCCGCGGCACGTCCGGCACCCGCTCGCGCGGGACCAGCCGCACGGTGCCCCCGCCCAGGAGGGGAAGGAGCGTCTCGAACAGCCAGATGTCGAAGGCGAAGGAGGCCAGCGAGGGTACGCGGTCGCCGGCGCCGAACCCGAACGCGTCACCCGCCACGGCCAGCGTGGCGCCGAGGCTCCCGTGCGACACCCGCACACCCTTGGGACGACCGGTCGAGCCCGAGGTGTAGATCACGTACGCCAGGTGGTCCGGCGTGAGCCCGCCGCGCCCCGGGTCTGTCGCGGGGAGGGAAGCCCACGCCGGCGCCGCGGCGTCCAGCTCGAGCACCGGGACGTCCGCGCTCTCGACACGATCACGCAGATGCGCCTGCACGAGCACCGCCGCCGGGGCGCTGTCGGCCAGCATGTACGCGAGGCGCTCCGCCGGGTAGCCCGGGTCCAGCGGCACGTACGCCCCGCCCGCCTTGAGCACCCCCAGCACCCCCACCACCATCCCGGGGCCCCGCTCCACGCAGATTCCCACCCGCGCGTCCGGGCCCACGCCGAGCGAGCGGAGGTGGTGCGCCAGCCGGTTCGCCCGCGCGTTCAACTCCGCGTAGCTCAGCGTCTCGTCCTCGAAAACGAGCGCGGCCGCGCCGGGCGTTCTGGCCACCTGGGCTTCGAAGAGCTCGTGGACGCACGCGCCGGCGGGGTGGGCGGCCCCGGTGGCGTTCCACTCCTCCACCACACGGCGCCGCTCGGCCGCGGAGAGCAGCTCCAGCCGGTTGACCGGCTTCGAGCCGTCCGCGGCCATCTCTTCCAGCGCCCGCCGCAGGTAACCGAGCCAGCGCTCCACCGTCTCCCGCTCGAACAGGGCGGTGGCGTAGTCCACCACCCCCTCGATCCGCCCGCCCTCCTCCCAGAGCGACAGCGAGAGATCGAACCTCGCGCTCACCTGCGACGGCGAGTCCCCGGAGCCCGACGGGTCCAGCGGGCCCAGTGCCAGCCCCGGCAGCTCCAGGCTCCCCCCCGGCGCGTTCTGCCAGGCGAACATCACCTGGAACAGCGGGGTGTGCGCCAGGCTGCGTACCGGCTGCACCAGCTCCACCACCTGTTCGAAGGGGATGTCCTGGTGGTGCTGAGCGCCCAGGGAGCGCTCCTTCACCCGCCCC
>DATABU010000441.1:0-9098 GCA_036259415.1 Longimicrobiaceae bacterium | reverse complement strand
GTTCTACAACATCGTCTGCTGGGTGTACGGGAGCGACCCGGAGGGGTACGCGTACCTGCTGGAGGACGGGACCCTGCCGCAGGAGCGGGCGGAAGTGTGCGCGGCCGAGTACGAGCGGCTGGACCGGAGCTGGACGGGGCTGTTGGCGCCGTACCTGAAGCCGCAGTGAGGGACGGCAACGGCGGGGCTGGGCGTGCCCCTCGCTGGCGCTCGGGTCGGGCTGCGGCTCCGTAGGCGGGCAGACTACGCCCGCTAACGGAGGCGAGCCCCACGGAACTGCTGTGGGTCTCGCCGCTTCGCGCTCGCATCCCTCACGCGGGCACCTGCCGGGGGCAGGCCGTTGTCGTTCTCCCCTCCCCCTTGCGGGGAGGGTCCGGGGGAGGGGGTCCTTCCCCGGCCATACCCTGGCGCCCCCGCCGGCCTGGCCGGCGGGGGCGTGCTTGCGTGCGGAACGACGCCGTCAGCGAACGTCCAGCAGCTCCACGTCGAAGACCAGAGTGCTGTTGGCGGGGATCGGCCCGACGGGGCGGGCGCCGTAGCCCAGCTCCGGGGCGATCAGCAGGGTGCGGCGGCCTCCCACCTTCATCCCCTGCACGCCCTCGTCCCAGCCGCGGATCACCATGCCGGCGCCCAGGGGGAACTCGAAGGGATCGCCGCGGTCGCGGCTGCTGTCGAACTTGGTTCCGTCGGTCAGGGTGCCGGTGTAGTGCACGGCGACGGTCCGGCCGCGGGTGGCCTCGGCGCCGGTGCCGACCCGGTCGTCGCGCCACTTCAGGCCGGTGGGGGTGGTGGTCATGTCGTCGGTGTTCACGTCGTCCTCCAGTGGTGGTGGGGTGCGTCCCGCGCGGGCGGGGTGCGCTGCGGGCGGCAAGGTGCGTTCCGCCGTCCGGGACGCGGTTTGACGGGGCGGGCGCTCCCGGCGTACTGTAGGGCGCACCTTCCACCCGCCCCGAGGCCGATGAAACGACGCACGCACCTCCTGGCCGCCGCCGCGCTCCTCGCCCTGGCCCCCGGCGCGCGGGCGCAGGCCGAGCCCTACGGCGCGCTCGCCCGCACCGCGGACTCGGCCGCGGCGCTCGCCGCGTTCCGCTCCAACGTCGCCGCCATCCACGGCCGCGACCGCGCCGCATACCTGCGGCACTACCTGCAGAGCCCGCGGCTGGCGCGGACCGGGCCGGGCGGGGTGGCGTGGGGGTACGAAGGGCTGGCCGCGGGCGACCCGGACGCCTGGCCGGACACCCTGGTGGCGACGCACTTCGAGGTGGTGCCGGTCGCGCCCGGAGTGGTGTACGGGGCCTACCGCTACCGCGTGGTGCAGGGCGGGAGCCAGCGCGGGGTCTCGGAGCGGGTGCTGGTGAAGCAGCCGGACGGGAGCTGGAAGGTGGCGGTCTCCACCGCCTTCGGCTCGCCGGGCGACGCGCCGGTCCCGGCCTTCGCGCTCACGGGGGCCACCCTCGTGGACGGGACGGGCGCGGCGCCGCGGGTCGGGACGGTGGTGATGCGCGACGGCAGGGTCGCCTGCGTGGGCGAGTGCGCGTTCGGGCCGGACGTGCACGCCGTGGACGCGCGGGGGAAGTGGATCGTCCCCGGGCTGGTGGACGCGCACGTGCACTACTCGCAGACCGGGTGGGCGGACGGGCGCCCGGACGCGCTGGACGTGCGCGACCGCTTCCCCTACGACTCGGTGGTCGCGGAGCTGGAGCGGCACCCGGAGCGCTTCCACCGCAGCTGGCTCTGCTCGGGGGTGACGGCGGTGTTCGACGTGGGCGGCTACCCCTGGACCTGGGGGCTGCGCGCGCCGGCCGAGCGCTCGACCTCGGCGCCGCACGTGGCGGCGGCGGGGCCGCTCCTCTCCACCCGCGACCACTGGCTCAACCTCCCCGCCTCGCGCCAGTTCGTCCACACCTCCGGCGACTCCGCGACGCGGGCCGGGGCGCGCTCGGTGGCGGCGCACGGGAGCGACGCCCTCAAGGTCTGGTACCTGGTGGGGGAAAGCTCGCCGGACACGGCCGGGCTGAAGGCGCGGCTGCGCGTCGCGGCGGAGGAGGCGCGCCGCGCGGGGATCCCGCTGATCGTGCACGCCACCGGCCTGTGGGCGGCCAAGGACGCCCTCCGCGCCGGCGCGAAGCTGCTGGTGCACTCGGTGGAGGACCGCCCGGTGGACGAGGAGTTCCTGCGGCTGGCCCGGGAGGCGGGCGCGACGTACACCCCCACGCTCACCGTGCGCGAGGGCTACGTGCAGCTGCGGGAGCGGCGCTTCCGTCCGGAGGGGCTGGCGATGGAGTGCGTGGACCCGGCCACCCGGCGCAGGGCGTACCTGACCGACTCGCTCCCCGCCCCGCAGGGCGCCGGCGACCCGGCCGCGTACCGGGCGCGGGTCGCGGAGGGGTACCGGACCATGCTGGCGAACCTGAAGCGGGTGCACGACGCCGGGATCCCCGTGGCGATGGGCACGGACGCCGGGAACCCGCTGACGCTGCACGGCCCCTCGGTGTACCGGGAGATGGAGGCCATGGCGGAGGCGGGGATGACGCCCATGCAGGTGCTGGTGGCCTCCACCCGCAACGGCGCCCGCGCCATGGGGCGCACGGACATCGGGACGCTGGAGCCCGGGAAGCTGGCGGACCTGGTGGTGCTGGACGCCGATCCCCTGGCGGACGTCGGCAACCTGCGCCGGGTGGCGCTGGTCGCCCGGGGCGGCGAGCTGTGGACGCGCGAAGAGCTGGAGTACCCCCGGTGAGCGCGGGACCGGTGCGCCGGGCCCTCGTGCTGGCCCTGGCGGCGGTCGCCGCCTGCGGAGGCGAGGAGGCGCCGCCTCCCCCGCCCGACCCCGTCCCCACCCCCGGCGTCCCCGTGATCCCGGTGGACGGGGAGCGGGTGACGGTGTTCCGCGTCCCCCCGGTGGCCTTCGAGTGGCCCGGCGGCGTCATCGTCACCGCCCCGGAGCCGGGGACCGTGGCGGTGGAGTACACCCTGGACAACCCCTGCCGCCACGTCCCCCGGCGTGCCCTCTCCAGCATGCGCGGGGACACCGTCGCTCTGGTGGTCACCTGGCCGCCGGTGCAGCCGGACAGCTCGCGGAAGTGCCCGCAGGAGTCCGTCCCGGACGCCTTCCGCATCCGGCTCCGCCGCGTCCCGCCCGGCGAGCACACCTTCGCCCTGTTCGAGGCCATCGAGGGCCAGACCGCCGCCGCGCTCGCGCACGTGACGGAGGTGACGGTCCCGTAGACCTCAGTGGACCGTCACGGTGCCGCTCATCCCCTGGTGGAGCGAGCACGCGTAGGGGAAGGTCCCCCGCGTGCCGAAGGTGCGCGCCACCTGCGCGCTCGTGGTCGCCGGGATGTCCGCCGGGGCCCCGGCCGCCGCCTGGAAGATGACCTCGTGCGCCCGCTCCCCGAAGCTCCAGGTCACGGTCCCCCCGAGGGTGAGGTCCACCGACCCGGGGGTGAAGGTGTCGGAGGTCGACCCGGCCGTCACCCCCGCGGACGGCACCGGCGAGCCGGGCGGGGTGGTGGGCGGAGTCGTGACGGGGGGCTCCGGCCCCGTGCCCCCCCCGCCGCTGCACCCGGCCAGCGCCAGGACGGCGCCGGCGAGCAGGACGTTGCGCCTGACGCTCATCGCACACCTCCGATCCGGCGGTGAACCGCGGGGGCCGGTGAGCCGCCCCCCGACTACGTTGTGGCTGGCGGCGCCCCCCGGCAAGGCGGACGTCATTCGTGCGCTACGATCTCGGCCCGCATGCCGGGATGGAGGGCGCAGACGTAGACCTGCCGTCCGCGGCCCCGGACCACGACCCGGGCGGACTCCCCCGCGCCGATGCTCCCGGTGTCCCACTCGCGCCCGGCGGCGGTCGCGGTGTGCGGGACCAGGTCCTCGTTGCTCCAGACGACCGTGTCTCCCGCCGCCACTTCCAGCACGGCGGGATCGAACGCGAAGCCGCGGATCGCGACGGAGCGGGTCCGCGGCTCCGGCCCGCCCTCCCCGCAGGCGGCCGTGGACAGGACCGTCGCGGCGAGCGCGAGCCGGCGGAGAGCTCCCATCCGCTCCGTCACCCCCGCCCCAGCGACGCCTGGATCTGCTTCGCGTGCTGCAGGTGGGCGTCGATGGCGGGCCGGGTCTGCTGCAGGAGCGCCTTCAGCTCGGCGTTCTGCGCGCCGGGGACCAGGGTCCGGTCGATGGCGTCGAGGACGGCCTGGTGGTAGGCGACCTCGTGGTCGATGTACGCCCGGTCGAATTCGGCCCCGGTCTTCCCCTGCAGCGTCTCGCGCGTCTTCCTCCCGCCCTCGCGCAGCTCCGTGCTGGTGGGGCTCGGCTCCGGCGTGACGCCCAGCCTCGCGACCAGGTCGGAGGCCGCCTGGTTGACCCCGGCGTGGTCGGTCACCATCCGCTCCGCGAACTCCCTGACCCGCGGGTCGGCCGCCCGGGTGCGTGCCAGCTCCCCTGTCCGGATGTCCTCGTCGTTGGCCGCCACCACGATGTCCGCGATCTGCGGGTCGGTGACGGCCGTCGTCCCCGCGGTGTCGGGAGCGGGCGCCGCGGCTGCGGAGGTGGCATCGGTCGTGGTGGCGGCCCGCTCGTCGGACGGCTCGTCGGTACCGCACGCGGCCAGCAGGACCGCGGCCGCGAGAAGCGCTTGCTTCGTCTGCATTCCCCACCTCCGGGCAAGGGGTTCGGTGCTGCGCGGCCGGGCCCGCCGCCTCTGGCGGGCCCGGTACTGCCCGACGCTCACGGCCACGCGCCGGCGGGCGCGGCGTGCACCAGCCGGAAGAACTCCTCGCGGGTGCGAGGGTCCTCCAGGAAGACGCCCTCCAGGGCGCTGGTCACCGTCCTGGAGCCCTGCTTCTGCACCCCGCGCATCATCATGCAGAGGTGGGCCGCCTCGACGACCACGCCCACGCCCCGCGGCTGGAGCACCTCCTGGAGGGCCGCGGCGACCTGCCCCGTGAGCCGCTCCTGCACCTGGAGCCGGCGCGCGAACACCTCCACGATGCGCGGGAGCTTGGAGAGCCCCACGACCCTCCCGTCCGGGACGTAGGCGACGTGCACCCTGCCGAAGAACGGGAGCATGTGGTGCTCGCAGAGCGAGTACATCTCGATGTCCCTCACCAGCACCATCCCGTGGTGCTCCTCTTCGAAGACGGCGTCGCCCACCGCCTCCCGGACCGAGAGCCCGTAGCCGCGGGTCAGCCAGGACAGCGCGGCGGACACCCGCTCCGGGGTCTTCAGCAGCCCCTCCCGCTCCGGGTCCTCGCCCAGCAGCTCCAGCTGCTTCCGCACCCCGCGCGCGAGCCGCCTCCGGCGGTCCTGCGCCGCGCCCCGGCCGGGACGCGTCCGGAGCCCCGCCGTGCTCATCGCGCACCCCCCGCGGAGAGCGCGGGCCCGGCGAGCCGGGCGAGCGCCGCCCGGTCGCCCCGCTCCATCGCGACCTCGGCGCGGAGGCTCTCCCGGTCGCGGAACACCGTGGCGACCGCCAGCGTCTCCCCTCCGGCGCGGAACACGGCGGTGCAGTCCCGCTCCTCCGGGCTTCCGTCGAGGTCGATCCGGTCCCACTGCTCCGCGTGCCCCACGTACGCGATGGCCACGTCGTAGTGCCGGCTCCAGAAGAAGGGGACGTCGCGGAAGGGCTCCCGGCGCCCCAGCAGGTTGCGCGCGGCGGCCTGCCCCTGGCGCTGCGCGGCCACCCAGTGCTCCACCCGGATCCGGCCGCCGAAGCGGGGGTCGGGGTAGCGGGCGACGTCACCCGCGGCGAAGACCCCGGGGACGCTGGTCTCCAGGTGCTCGTCCACCAGCACGCCGCGCTCGACGGCGATGCCGGCGCGCCCGGCGAGGCCGTCGAGCGGCCTCACCCCGATCCCGGCCACCACCAGCTCGGCGGGGAGCGACCGGCCGTCGTCCAGGACCACCGCGTCCGCCAGGATCTCCCGCGCCGTGCGGCCCAGGTGGAAGACCACGCCGTGCTCCTCGTGCAACGCGCGGACGAAGTCGCCGAGCTCCAGTCCCATGACGCGGCCCAGGGGGCGCTCGCCGGGAGCGACCACCTGCACTTCCAGCCCCCGGGCGCGCAGCGAGGCCGCGGCCTCCAGCCCGATGAAGCCGGCGCCCAGCACGACGGCGCGGCCCGCCTTCTCCGCGCCCGCGATCAGCGCGCGGCTGTCGGCCAGGGTGCGCAGGTAGTGGACGTGGGGGAGGTCGGCGCCCGGGACGTCCGGGCGGACCGGCTCCGCCCCCGTGGCGAGCAGGAGGGCGTCGTAGCCGTGGGCGCTCCCGTCGGCGAGGACCACGCGCCTCCCCCGCGTGTCGATCTCCACGGCGGGCACGCCGAGCGCCAGCTCGATCCCGTTCTGCGCGTAGAAGTCGCGGGAGCGGAGGGGGATCCACTCCTCGGACGCGCTTCCGGCGAGGTAGTCCTTGGAGAGGTTGGGGCGGTCGTAGGGGACCTCGTCCTCGGCGCCGACCAGGATCACCCGCCCCGCGAACCCCTGGCGGCGCAGCATCTCCGCCGCGGCGGCCCCGGCCGCGCCCGCGCCGAGGACGACCACCGACCGCAGGCCCGCCAGGCGCTCCGGGGCGTCGGCCGGCGGAGCGGGCGGGACGGCCGGCTGCTCCCGCCTGCCGGCGACCCGCACCACGTCGCCGCGGCGCTCCACCGTCCAGCAGGGGACCGGGTCCAGCGCGGGGGCCGCCAGGGCCTCCCCGGTGCGCAGGCTGAAGCAGGCGTGGTGCCAGGGGCAGCGCACCGTGTCGCCCACCACCAGCCCCTCCGCCAGGGGGCCGCCGTAGTGGGTGCAGGTGGCCCCGATCGCCCACACCTCGTCGCTCCGCCGGGCCAGCAGCACCGGCTCGCCCCCGGCGTGCCCCAGGAGCACGCCGCCGTCCTCCAGCTCCCGGACCGGAACGCCCCGGGTGAGGTCGGGGCCCTTCAGCTCGCCTGCCTCGGTGCTCATGGCGCCTCCCTGGCTGTCCGCGGACCGTCGCTCTCCCGTCCAGGGTAAGAGCGGCCCGGGGATATGTCAATCTTTTTGTTGACATATTGCACGGAGCGGGCCGGGACCGTATCGTGCAGGTGGACACGGCTCCCTTTCCCCAGAGGACACGCCATGCAACCCGTCGGCTGGATCCAGCGGCTCCTGGCGAGCACCCGCGGCGAGATCATCCGGCTGCTGCGCCGCTCCAGCCGGACGGTGACCGAGCTCGCCGAGGCCCTGGGGGTGACCGACAACGCGGTGCGCACCCACCTGTCCGCCCTGGAGCGGGACGGGCTGGTGCGCCAGGAGGAGGCGGTGCCCAGGGGGGTGGGGAAGCCGCCCTTCGTCTATTCGCTCACCCCCCAGGCAGACACCCTGCTGCCCAAGGCGTACGCCCCCGCGCTGGGGATCCTCCTGGGGCTGCTGGAGGAGCGCCTGGGTGCGGCGGAGGTGGAGGGGCTGCTGCGGGAGGCGGGGCGCCGCGCCGCCGCCGGCCGCGTGCCCGCGGGCGCCGACGTCCGCGCCCGCCTGGGAGCCGCGCTCGGGGTCCTGGAGGAGCTGGGGGGCGTGGTGGAGGTGGAGGAGCGCGACGGCACCGCCTACGTGCGGGGCTTCAGCTGCCCGCTCGCCGCGGTGGTCCCGGACCACCCCGAGGCGTGCAGCCTGGCGGAGTCGCTGATGACGGAGCTCGTGGGGGTCCCGGTCAGGGAGCGCTGCGACAAGGGAGAGAGCCCGCACTGCTGCTTCGAGGTGCCGCTGGAGCGGGCGGCGGGGCGATAGGGCCCGGCGAGGCCCCCTGCCGCCCCTCAGAAGAACACCCGGTACACCAGCGACAGGTTGCGGCCCGGCCCCGGCGCGAAGTCCTTGACGCGGCTGGTGGCCTCGCGGTGCACCTCGTCTCCCAGGTTCTCGGCGCGCAGGGAGACGGAGTGCACCACCCCGCCGCGGGCGGCGCGGAGCCCGGCGTGCAGGCGGAAGAGCGTGTGCGCGGGGGTGGGGAGCTCGTCCGCGGCGCCCACGCGGTCCTGCCGCAGCTCGTGGTGCACGTCGCCGCCCAGGGAGCGCGCGCCGTCGTCCCAGCGGAGCGACGCGCCCAGGCGCGGGGGCGGCATGAAGGAGAGCGGCGTCCCGTCCGCGCGCTCCGCGTGCAGGTAGTCGCCCATCGCCCCCAGCACCACCTCCCGCGCCGCGGCCCACTCCACCCACCCCTCCACCCCCCGCAGCGTCGCCCGGTCCTGCACGTAGGCGAGCACCGGGAGCCGCGCGCCCCCCACCAGCGTGTCGCCGCGGGCGGCGAGGTGCACGTACCCGTCCACCGCGTTGCGGTACGCGGCGAGCTGCCCGTTCCAGCGGGCGCCGCGCAGCGTCAGCACCCCCTCCGCCGACCAGCCGCGCTCCGCCCCCAGCCCCGGGCTCCCCAGCTCCACCGAGCCGGTCCCGGCGTGGGGCGCCCCCGAGAACAGCTCCTCCACCGTGGGCGCGCGGAAGGAGCGGGCGACGCTCGCCCCCGCCGACCAGCGCTCCCCCAGCGCCATGCGCACCCCCGCGGAGCCGGAGAAGGCGCGGAAGCTCCGCTCCCGCCCCGGCCCGAACTTCGGCGTGCCCCGCGACCGGACCGCGTAGTGGTCCCAGCGCCCGCCGAGCTGGAGCGCCGGCCCGCCGGGGAACGGCTCGGCCTCCTGGTAGGCGAAGACGCCCACGCCGCGGGAGTCGGCGGGCGGGGTGAGCGCCGCCGGGCCCGTGGCCTCGTACCGCTTGAGCAGCGCCGAGACGCCCCACGCTCCCTCCGCGAAGGGCCCGAGCGCCGCCTGCCGCAGGAGCGCGCCGGCCGTGGCGGTCCGCAGCGCGAAGGTCTGCTGCACTGCCCCCGAC
The DNA here is from genome assembly GCA_036259415.1 of Longimicrobiaceae bacterium. Lineage (GTDB taxonomy): Bacteria > Gemmatimonadota > Gemmatimonadetes > Longimicrobiales > Longimicrobiaceae > JAFAYN01. Next base: position 261 of record DATABU010000441.1, on the reverse strand, counting down.
CCCTCAGCCTCGTCGTGCGTGTAGTCCTGCGCCGTGGCCTCCACGCGCAGCGAGGGGAAGCGCGCGGAGAGCGGCGACGCCTCGGCCCGGCCCGTCGCCTCCAGGCGGCGGCCTCGCAGCCCCACCGCCTCGCTCCCCGGGGGGACGGGGAGCCCGTAGCGGAAGCCGTAGGCGCGGAGCACGCCCCCCGCGGCGAGCCGGTCGCCCACGAAGCCCGCCCCCACCGCCCCGCTGCGGCTGCGGGCGGAGGTGTTGTCCAGG
>DATABU010000440.1:0-6536 GCA_036259415.1 Longimicrobiaceae bacterium | reverse complement strand
CGTAGAGGAACTCGGTGGAGACCAGCTCCAGCCGCTCCAGCAGGTTCCGCCGTCCGGGCCCACGCCGCCGCCGCGCGCTCGTCCACGCCCGAGACGCGCTCGGCCACCCGCTGGAGCATCACGTCGACCGTGTCGATGGCCGGCTGCGCGCGCCCCACCGCGTCGGCCACGGCCTCCATCCGCGCGACGATCGTCTCGCTCCCCTCCCGCAGCGCGGCGAGCGTCTGCTGGACTTCCGCGGCGGTGCGCTCGGCGCCCGCCTGGTAGCCGCCCAGGGAGCGCATCGCGTCGTGGAGCGCGACGGCGCTCTGCCGCAGCAGGTCGATCGCCTCCTCCGAGGCCCGCGAGCGCTCCTCCACCGTGTCGACGATCCCGTGGTAGGCCCGGGCGACGCTCTCGACCGTCTCGGCGAGCGTGCCCACCCGGCGCTGCAGCTCGCGCAGCTCGCTCCCCGTCTTCTCGTGCAGCGCCTCGTCCTGCTGCGCGGTCAGCTCCACCAGCCGCTCGTTCAGCCGCTCGAACGCCTCGTGGAAGCTTTCCGACAGCCCGTTCATCCCCGTCTCGAGCCCCTCGATGGCGCGCCCCGTGTCGCGGACCGACGACGCGGTCTCGCGCAGCTCGCGGACGGCCTCGGTGAGCGGATCGACCGAGCCGCCGCCGTGCAGGCCGCCGTAGAGGAACTCGGTGGAGACCAGCTCCAGCCGCTCCAGCAGGTTCCGCCGTCCGGTGGCCAGCCCCTGCGCCATCAGCCCCACGGCGATGGCGCCCACCAGCGCCAGGGCGTTGCCCCCGAAGGCGTCCGCCACGGCGCGTAGCGGCGCGGCGATGTCGGCGGCGCCGGGCTGCGCCCCGCCCGTCTGCGACACGGCGTCGATCAGCCCGGGGAGCGCCGTCTTGACCCCGGCGAAGGTGCCCAGCACGGCCAGGAGGAGGAGGAGCGACGAGGTGTAGCGGGCGAACACGCCGTAGCGCGCGGTGCGGGTCTCCGCGATCCCCCGCAGCTCCTCGGGCGAGACGCGGAGGTAGGGATCGCGGGCCTTCTCCAGGATCCGCCGGACGCGGTCGTCGATCAGCGTCTCGACGCGCCCGCCCGCCTCGGCGTCGTACTCGCGGGCGCCCTTGCGGAAGAGCGCCTCGCGCCGGGCCGCGGGGGCGAACACCAGCCCCAGCCCCTCGCGCCCGTGCAGGTTCACCCACTCCACGTCCTCTTCCTCGGCGGCCATCTCGGCCCGGTCCTGGCGCACGCTCCACCAGGCCCGCAGCACCAGCATGAATCCCAGCGCGATCAGGCCGGTGAGGGCGTAGTTGGGCTCGTCGCCCAGCCCCACCAGCTCGAGCACCGCCGCCGCCGTGGCGCCCTCCTCGCTCGCGAGCAGCGCTCCGAACAGGGCCACGCTGGCGACCAGGTAGAAGAGCACCCCGAACCACTCGTAGACCGCGGCCGACCGGCTCCCGCGCGGCGGGAGGGCCAGGCGTCCGAGAGTCTTCGGCGCGGCCGGGCGCGGCGGCGGGGCCGGGGGGGTGGAGGGCGGGGGCGCGGACGTCGTCTCGCTCATACCGGCCTCGCCAGGCCCTTGCGCACCACGGTGCCGGCGGTGCCGGACCACGAGACGACGGCCGGCCGCGTGGCCTGGTACCGGGCGCCCGGCTCCCGCCGCTCCCACTCGAAGAAGGTGCTCCAGCGCTGCAGCGCCGGGTCGGTGAGCGGCACCTGGGGGTTTAGCCACACCTCACCGCTTCCGCCCCTGCGCTCCAGCCAGGCCTCGGCCGGGTGGCGCGGGCTCGGGACCACCGCGTCGTCCTTCGCCTCCACGTTGAGGGCGTCGGCCGAGGGCGCGGCGAGGTGCGCGGCGGACGGCGCCGGGGAGGCCGGATCGACCCAGGCGGGCGCGGGGGCATCCAGGTTCGGATCGAAGCCTCCGTCACGCTCGTCGTGCCGCACCAGCGGGCCCGGGTCGCTCCCTCCCCGCCGCCAGGTGGCGCCAGAGAGCGGCGCGGGTCCCGGCGAGGGGTTCCGGACCGGCTCCCGGACTCCCCCGCGCGCCGGTCTCCCCGCGGGCTCCGGCCGCGGCGCGTCCACGCGCGCCTGATGGAGCTCCACCGTTACCTCGAGGAGCCGCTCGAGCAGATCGCCGACGCGCTGGAGGTCGGCGCGAACGACGTCCAGTCCCCTGATGTCGCTGCGGATCAGCTTGAGATCCTCGGGGGCGAGGCTCACGACGCGCACCCTGTCGGCGGCGCCCGGCTCGGTCCGCCGTCGTCCGCGGCCGAGGGGAAGGAGGCCCCTGCGGGCCAGCAGCAGCATGGCGCCCACGCCGGCCATGGCGCCCGCCGCGAACCACGCGAGATCGCTCATCCCCCACCTCGCACGTACGAGGCGAAGAACGCGTCTATCAGATGGTCGAGCACGGCTGCGGCCTCGACCATGAACAGGGAGCCGGGAAGGCCGCGGGTCTCCCGCAGCAGCCGCTCCAGCCGCCCGCGCGTGGCCTGCCGGATCCCCTCGGTGCCCATCGCCCGGAGCGCCTCCTCCAGGTGGTCGGGGAAGGCCGGCCATGGTCCGCCCACCCCCGCCAGGTGCTCGCGCGCGGCCGCGGCGAGCGCGGTGTGGAACCGGTCGATCTCCATCGGGCCGCTCTCCCAATGGATGCTGCTGATGACCTCCCCGGTGGCCTTCAGGTGCGACGCGACGCGCGAGGTCGCGGCGTAGCGCACCGGCTCCGCGCCGGGACGCTGGATGCGCACGGACTCGCCCACCACCGAGCCCCGCGCGTCGGGGGCCAGCGCGAGCTTCGTGGCGTCCGTTCCGGCGACCAGCCCCAGCGCCACCTCGTGCTTGGGGGCGATGCTCGGCACCACGCGCGGCGCCTTCGCCTGCGGCACCCCGCGCGCGGCCGCCAGCACGGACAGCAGCGCGTCGCGGAAGGGGTTGGAGACCGTCTCCCCCCACTCGCGCTGCAGCCACTCCAGGAAGCGGCTCCCGTTCCCCGCCAGCACGACCGCGTCCAGGCGCAGCTCCGGGTGCGCGGCGTCGAGCGCGCGCAGCAGCAGCCCGGTGTGGTGGAAGGCGGCGGCGAAGAAGTACAGCACCACGCCGCGAAAGGCGCCGTACTCGGGGCTCTCGCGGAAGCGGAGCGCGCCGTCGGCGCGGTACCAGGGGGTGCGCAGGAGGTAGCCGAGCGCCAGGGCGTCGTGCCCTTCCTTCTCGAACTTGCGCAGCGGCTCCAGCTGCGATCCCGGGAGGCCGTTCCGCTCGGCCCACCCGGCGAACGCGCGCACGAAGGGGTTGGTGAATCCCGTCACGCCCGCCTGGCGCACGCGCGAGCTCACCAGGTCGCGCCCGCCCCAGCGCAGCGAGTCGAGCACCAGGGCGGTCCCGCGCGCGTATACGGCCAGGTCGGTGGTGCCGCCTCCCACGTCCATGATCACCGATGCGTCGCCGGTAACGGCCACCGACCTGCGGCCCACGAAGTACTGGAGCGCGCTCTGCCCCTCGTCGAGCGGCGCGGCGAGCCTCGGGCGGCCGGGTGCGTCCACGCCGTCGCCGGAGGTGCCCAGGACCCCCCGCCAGCGCGCCTGCAGATCGCTCAGCCGGTCGGTCTCGAAGGCGCGGGGGTAGGCGTACGCGAAGGTGACGTTCTCCGGCCGCACCCCGGCCTCGCGGGCGCTCGCGAGCGCCAGCGCGGCCACGTTGCGGAGGAACACCGAGGCCAGGAACTCCTCGCGGTCGCGGGTCGACCACTTCAGGTCGTCGGCCACCCGGTTGCGCTCGTCGTCCTTCACCCACCCCGCGAACGGGACGTTCACCCGCAGCGCCACCGGCTCGCGGGCCGCATCCGTGTACGACGGGAGGGCGCTCAGGTGCACCACCGCGCTGTTGAAGGGCTCGGGCGAGATCTTCTCGGGGAAGAAGAACGAGTCGGTGTAGAAGGGGAGGTCGGCCCCGGCTCGCGTGACGGGAAGGAGGAGCCGCTCGTGCTGGAGCACCGCCGGTTCCTGCGCGCCGTCCCTGCGCATGGCCACCACGGTGTTCGAGGTGCCGAAGTCCACCCCCACCGTCCATCGCTCGGCGGAAGGCGCGGGGGCGGACCGGTAGCGGGGGAGGAGCACGCCCAGCCCCTGCGGTGGGAGCCCGGGGCCGCTGTCGGCCTCGAAGGCGAGCACCGTGGGGGCGCGGCCGAAGGCGTAGGTGGACGCCTCTCCCGAGCGCTGCGCCTGCCCCGCGTCGGGGAGCTCCGCGCCGCCCTCGAACGCCTTCAGCCGCAGGGTGGTGGAGGGGTGGATCGGCCCCGCGGCGGGGTCCAGGCGGAAGACCGCGTAGTGGGGCCAGTCGTCGGCCAGGAAGGCGGGCCACACCACCACCTCGGGCCCTCCCTGGTCCTGCCGGATCTGGGCCGCGGTGTAGCGCCGGGTGACGCGGATCTCCTCGGGGTGCTCGCTCCCCACGGGAATGGTGAGTGTCACGCGCACCTCGCCGGGGCGCGGGACGTCGATGCGCAGCCACCGCTCCACCTCGGCCGGCTGGAACCAGCGGAAGAAGTCGGGCTTGAGCGGGAGGGCGATCTGCGCCTGCGCGAACGGCGCCTGGGTCACCGAGGAGTCGGGGTGATAGCACCCGTGCCCGTACGCCCCCTCGGGGTCCAGGGGGTAGCTGAGGATCACCAGCGCGTCGGCCAGCCAGTCCGTCTCGGGCAGGACCCAGCGGCGCCGGTGCGAGGTGCCGGGGAGGACCTCGCGGTCGCGGATCTTCTCCACCCCTTCCGGCAGCTCCACCCGTGGAAGCCCCTCGCCGTACACGCCGTCGAAGGTGCCGGGAACGAGCACCAGGGGGCGCGGCTCGGGGCCGGCGGTGGCCCGCAGCGTCCACCGGCTGGGGAGTTCCCCCGGCGTCCCCGTGTACAAGGTGACCCCCGCGAAGGCGTGCTCGCCTGCGTGGCGGAGGCGGAGCTTCCGAACCTGCGCTTCCAGGTTCTGGGGCGTGGCCAGCTCGCCCTGCCGGGGCCCGGCGCTCCGCCGCGCGTCGGCCACCGCGTCGGCCAGCCAGCTGGCCACCCCGCGGCGCACGGCGTCTTCGTCCACGTGCTCCGAGGGCGCGGGCCGGGGCGCCAGCATCTGCGGGAGCACCACCGTGGCCACGTAGCGCTGGAACGAGAGCTCGCGCTCGCGTAAGCGGCGGGCGGGCTCTCCCGCCGCGTAACGGAAGAGGTAGGGGTAGTCTTCGTGGGCGGCGTCCTCGGCGGTGAAGAGCACGGTGTAGGGCGACGACGCGAAGACCGGCCGGCCGTCTACCGTGGCGAGGGTGATCACGGGGAGCGCGCTGGCCTCGCGCGTCTCGTGCCGCGCCGTCCGGGGCGCCAGGTCGACCAGCGCCGACGCGTAGTCGCGCACCCGCGCGGTCACCTCGCTGTTCACCAGGTCGGGGACGCGCACCTGGGCGGTCTCCAGCCGCAGCGACTGGGGCCCGCACACCCAGGCCAGCTCCAGCGCGTCGAGGAGCTCGTTCTCCACCAGCGCCCGGGCCGGGTGGTTGGGGTCGAGCATGGCGTCGCGGAAGAGGAAGAGCCGCGCCCACGGGCTGGGGACCGACTGGAGGCGGGTGCGGAACGCCCCTCCGTCGTCGTCGCGGGGCACCTCCAGCTTCCCCAGCTCGGCGGGGGCCTCCACCACGCTCCAGCGGCCGGGCGGGAGGTCGGGAACGTTGGTCTGCGGGCGGAACCGCGGCAGGAGCCGGCGGGCGCGTGTGGGCGTGACCATCTCAGTCCTCCTCCTGGCCGGGCTGTTCGGCTTCGGGGAAACGGTCTTCGGAAAAACGCTCGCTCCCGGCGCGCAGCACCTCCATGAAGGCGCCGAACCCGCCGTTCCTGCGGCGCGCGGCCTCGGTGTTCCAGGCGCGGAAGACGCTGAACACGTCGTCGGAGCGCCGCCCCCGCGGGTCGCCGCGCCCGAAGCCCTCGATCAGCGCGTGGGTGGGCACGCGGGTGGGCTGGTCGGTGGTGGCGGCGGCCAGGCGCATGGCGGGGGTGGAGCGCCGCAGCTCGCGGAGCCACTCCCAGGTGCTCATCCAGCTGCGTCCCACGGCGTCCAGCGCGTCGGAGCGGTCGGACCAGGTGGAGGGGGGGAGGCGGAGGAGCCCCGCCCAGGTCACCCCGTGCAGCGCCGCCGCGAGGTCGGCCGGCGAGCCGCCGTTGGGGCGGAAGAAGGAGAGAAAGGTGTGCAGGGCCACCAGCGCCCCCTTGAGCGCGCGCCGGGTCCCCCGGTCCACCGGGAGGTCGCCCCACCCCGGCTCGTCGCTCCCCACGCCGGTGGCCCTGTAGATGGGGAGCCGGTCCTCGCGCTCCTCGCCGCCGCGCGCGGTGAAGTCGAGCGCGGCGAGCGCCGCGAAGAGCTCCACGTAGTGCGCCGCGTTGGCCTGCGCCTCGCCGCCCAGTTCGTTGCGCGCCTGCTCGCGGGGGACGCTGTCGCCCACCAGGTAGTAGGCCCCGTAGCCGGGGTCGCGCTCGCGGTCGAGGTAGGTGGGGAGGGCGCCCGCCGCGTTG
>DATABU010000439.1:0-3722 GCA_036259415.1 Longimicrobiaceae bacterium | reverse complement strand
CGCGGGGAGCGGCGGCTCCCGTCTCCTCCCCGCACCCCGCGGGGAGCGGCGGCTCCCGCGCCCGTACAATTCGTGTGCCGTCCGTCCGGGGGGGACCGCCGCATGGACCTGATCCTGCTCCTCAAGGCGGCCGTCCTGGGGGTGGTGGAGGGGGCCACCGAGTTCATCCCGGTGTCCTCCACCGGGCACCTGATCCTCGCACAGGACTGGCTGGACTTCCAGGGCCCCAAGGAGAACGCCTTCATCATCTTCATCCAGCTCGGCGCCATCCTCGCCGTGGTCTGGCTCTACCGGGAGAAGTTCCTGAACGTGCTCCGCAACTGGCGCACGGATCCCGACGCCCGCCGCCTGGTGGTGAACCTCGTCGTGGGGACCATCCCCGCGGTGGTGGTGGGCCTCCCCACGGAGGAGTGGATCGAGGAGCGCCTCTTCCGCCCCTTCCCGGTGGCGCTGGCGCTGGTGGTGGGCGGCGTCGCCATCCTGCTGATCGAGCGTTGGTACCGAAGCCCCTCGGTGGAGTCGGTGGACCGCATCCCGCTGCGGAAGGCGCTGGGGGTGGGGGTCTTCCAGGTGCTCGCCATCCTCTGGCCGGGGATCTCCCGCTCCGGGGCGACCATCATGGGCGGGCTGGCGCTGGGGCTGTCGCGCACCGCGGCCACCGAGTTCTCCTTCTTCCTGGCCGTCCCCGCCATGGCGGGAGCGACCGTCGTGAAGATGGGCGACGTCGCCGAGGTCGCCACGCCGGCGGACGTGCCGGTGTTCGCGGTGGGCTTCGTGGTGGCCTTCCTTTCGGCCCTGGTGGTGATCCGGACGCTGATCGCCTTCGTGTCCAGCAACACCTTCCGTCCGTTCGCCTGGTACCGGATCGTGTTCGGGGGCGTCCTGCTGGTCCTGTACTACACCACGGGCGCGGGGTTCTAGGAGCTTCGGGGTGGGGCGTGCCCCTCGCTGGCGCTCGGGTCGGGCTGCGGCTCCGTAAGCGGGCACACTACGCCCGCTAACGGAGGCGAGCCCCGACGATACTGCTGTCGGGTCTCGCCGCTTCGCGCTCGCATCCCTCACGCGGGCGCCCTGCCGGGGCAGGCTGTGTGTTGGCCGGGAGCGGACGGGGAGGGAGTGGGGCGGGTCGGAGGAGCCGGCCCCGGACTTGCCCTTCCCGGTCCGCCGGGCGCTTCCGTCCCCGCTACCAGGAGCCGAGGCTGCGCGAAACGCGCCGGATCTCCTGCATCCCGCCGCGCGGGATCCTCTGCCGGGCGGCGACGCAACCGGCGTATCCTCACCGACTGTTTGACGCCGTCGTGTCGCGACGGTAATATGCACCAGCCCTCGGCCGGGCCCCTCCGCCCGGCCCCCCGCGCGACCCCCACCCCGAAGAGAACCGTCCATGAGCGTACGCGGTTCCAGGACAAGGCGCTGGCGTGTTCCGCCGGCGCCCGCCCAGCCCCAGGAGCGCCTGGTCGGCGCGCAGCTCCTCCAGGAGAGCGAGGGCGAGCTGGCCACCCTCCTCTGGCGGAGCCTGCGGGCGGTCTCCGCCTGGGCCGCGACCCCCCCCGCCGACCGCGCCCTCCTCTTCGCCCCGGGGGCCCGCGACCAGCGCATGGCCGACCTCCTCGCCGCCGCGCCGCCGGCGGCGCTGGAGCGGCCGCTCCGGGCGCTGGCCGACCTGCTCGGCGACCCGGCCGGGGCCTCGCCCGACCGGGTGGGGATCGCCTGCCTTTCGGTGGCGGCGTGGGCGCGCGAGGCGGGGAAGCCCACCACCGCGCTGGAGTTCACCCACGTCGGCGCGCTGGCCTGCCCCGGGAGCCCCTCCTACGCGCTGGCGGCCGCCCGCGAGAGCCGCGACGCGGGCGAGAGCGGCGCCTCCGAGGCCATGTACCACCGCGCGGTGGCGCTGGCGCGGCAGGTGTGCGACTGGGACAGCTACGTGCGCGCGCACGCGGGTCTAGGGAAGCTGGCCCAGGCCCGCGGCGTGTACCCCGGCGCGCGCAAGTCACTCCTGCGCGCGCTCCGCGCCGCCGAGCGCCGCAGCCTGGGCTACCTGCGCGCCATGGTGCTGCACGACCTGTTCACCGTGGAGGTGGACTGCGACCGCGCCGCCGAGGCCGAGCGCTATGCCGAGGCCGCCGCGGACGCGTACGGCCGCGGGCACGGGATGGCGCCGCGGCTGGCGTTCGACGTGGCGGTGTTCTGGATGAGCCGGGGGCGCTTCCGCGAGGCGCTCCCGGTGTTCCTGCGGACGCTGCACGCCTTCGACGCCGACGGGCAGCTGCTGGGGTGGGGGACGGTGGCGCGCTCCGCGGGCGCGGTGGGCGACGAGGCGGCCTTCGAGCGCGCCTACGAGCGGGTGGCCGCGGCTCCCGCGTCGCTCCCGCGCAAGGTGGACGCGCTGCGCGACGCCGCGCAGGGCGCCATCCACCTGGGCCGGCCCACGCAGGCCGAGGAGGCGGCCCGGCGGGCGCTGCTCCTGGCGGGGGAGCGCGGGGAGCACAAGAACCTGTTCGTGCTGGAGGCCGTCCTGGAGCAGGCGGCCGCTCTCCGCGCCGGGACGCGGGCGCGCGGGCGGGTCGCGCCCGAGCCCGAGTCCCGGGTGGAGAGCCCCCTCTTCCGCAAGCTGGACGGGATCCTGGGCGCCGTCCCGGTGTGACCGGGACGGCACGCCCCCGGGCTCAGAGGCCGGAGCCGATGGTGCTGGAGCCGCCCCGGTCCGCGGTGTCGCCGAACAAGGGGGCCGTGGGCGACTGGCTGCACGCGGCGAGGAGCGCGACGGCGGCGGCGGCGAGCAGGGCGCGAACCTTGATCATGGGATCCTCGTCTCCGGGGGGGTGGTGGGGTCTGTGTGGGTCGTGTCAGACAAAATAGGCTCCATTTGGCGGCACGAGGGGATGGCGATTAGCATATAATCCGACCTTTTGCCGAATTTCATGCGCACAGCCCTCCGTCCACTCGTCCTCCTCCACTCCGACCCGGCCTTCCGGGAGCGGCTGCGCCGCGTCGCGCAGGGCCGGTTCGACTTCCGCAGAGTGGAGCGGTGGGAGGAGCTGGAGCGGCTGGTGCGCGAGACCGCCCCTTCCGGGCTGGCGGTGGTGGACCCCTACCACGGCCAGCTCCCGCGCGGGCGCGCCGCGCCGGAGCTAATCCGCCTGCTGAAGCGCTTCCCCTCGGCCACCGTGGTCGCGGCGCTGTTCATGCGGCCGGGGTGGATGGAGGACATCCGCGTGCTGGGGGAGCTGGGGATCGCGGGCGTGGTCGACCTGGAGGCGGAGAGCACCGACCTGCTCATCCTCCGCACGCTGCAGGGCGCGCAGACGCGCCCGCTGCGCACCTTCCTGCGCCGTGGGCTGCCGGAGCCCGTCACCGGGCGCGGGCGCATCATCCTGGACGCGGCGGTGGACGTGGTGATCTCCGGGCGCCAGGCGCGCGACCTGGCCCGCGACCTCCACGTCCACCGCGACACCCTGCTCCGCTGGTGCCGCGAGGCCGCGCTCCCCGTCCCGCGCCAGCTGCTGATGTGGCTGCGCGTGCTCCTGGCCGCCGAGCTCCTGGACAACCCCGGCCAGACCGTGGAGCACGTGGCCGCGGCCTGCGGCTATTCCTCGGACGACGCCCTGGCCCGCGCGCTGCAGCGGCGGCTGGGGATGCGCCCCGCGGCGCTCCGCCGCCGGGGCGCCTTCCGCACCGCGACCGACTGCTTCCAGCGCGACCTGGAGCGGTCGCGCGCCGGC
>DATABU010000438.1:0-2055 GCA_036259415.1 Longimicrobiaceae bacterium | reverse complement strand
CGCAGCGGCTCCACCACGGGGGCCGCCGAGCCGCCGCGCCCCTGGTCCACCACCACCAGCGCCCCGCGCAGCGGCGCCAGCGCCATCCCCAGGCGGCGGACCGTGCGGTCGTCCTCCGGGTTGCGCCGGGCCCCGGAGAGCTGCCAGAGCGCCGCCCAGACGTAGAAGTGGAAGCCCACCAGCACGCCGACGCGGAGCAGCCCGGGGACGCCGTCGCGCCAGGCGCGACCCTGCACCAGCTGCCGGTACGTGCGCCGCCCCAGGTCCGCGAGCATGGCCCGCGCGGTGAACACCTGGCCGCGGTCGAGCATCGCCTGCGCCTGGATAGGGGCGTAGCGGACGGCGCGGTCCAGCACCTCGGGGACGGTGCGGCTGCGGTCGTGCACCAGCACCAGCTCGTCGCGCGGGGCGACGCGGGCCAGGCGCTCCTCGGGGACGGCGGGGAGGGCGTTGGGGACCTCGGGCCAGCGCACCCGCTCCCGCCGGTACATGCGGAGCTGCGGCTCCCACCGCTCGCGCGGGTTGCTGGGGGCGTGGCCGAAGTCGTGGTTCATGCGGGGGAGGACCACCGCGTCGATCGCGTCGAGGGCCGCCAGCCGCCGCAGCTCGGCCGCCAGGCCGGGTGTGACCCGCTCGTCCGGGTCCACCACCAGCACCCAGTCGCCGGTCGCGTGCGAGGCCACCTCGTCGCGCACCCACTCCACGATGGGGACGGGGTCGCGGCGCACCACCCGGGCGCCGTGGCGCTCCGCCAGCTCCGCCGAGCCGTCGGAGCTGCGCAGGTCCATGACGACGACCTCGTCCGCCCAGGCCACCGAATCCAGGCAGGGGCCCAGCCGGTCCGCCTCGTCGCGGCAGACGATGCAGGCGGAGATGCGCGCGCTCACGCCCCGCCTCCCCGCCCGGCCGCGGCCCGGCGGGCCAGCCCCCTGAGCGCGGCGAACCCCGCGACCCCGGCGGCCGGCGCGAGCACCGCGGGCGAGCGGCTGAAGCGCACCGCCTCGCGGAGCTGCGCCCAGGCGGCGTCCGCCTCCCCCGCGCGGGCGAAGCGGAAGGCCCGGCGCACGCAGGCGAGCGCGTTGTTGCGGACCGCCCTCCGCGAGATCTCGTCCGCGCGGTCGGGGGGGAGGTGCTCCCGGTTGATGCGGATGGCGCGCCGCAGGTGCGCGCCGTTCTCCCCGGTGCGCACGTCGGTCCCGCTCACCGAGCCGCGGTGCACGCGGTATACGGCGAGCGGCTCGGGCTCGTACCAGACGGCGTAGTTCGCGGCGATCCGCACCCACATCTCCCAGTCCTCGCAGTAGCGCAGCCGGTCGTCGAAGCCGCCCAGGCGCTCGTACACCTCGCGGCGCACCACCATCCCGGGTGTCTGGAGCCGCTGCCCCGCGCCGATCCGCTCCAGCCACCCCTCCAGCACCCCGCTGCGCGGCTCCTCCAGCGCGGCGACGTGGAACCAGTGGTCCTCCTCGTCCGTCGCCAGGTAGCGGCAGAACGCCGCGCCGATGGCCGGCTCCGCGTCGAAGGCGGCGCCCAGCCGCTCGTAGAAGCCCGGCCGCACGTAGTCGTCGCCGTGCAGCAGGTGGACGAGCCGGCCGCGCGAGCGCCGCAGGCAGGTGTCGAAGTTGGCGACCTGGCCCACGTTGCGCGGCTGGCGGAAGAAGGCGACGCGCCCGCCGCCCACCTCGCGGACCACGGACTCCGGGTCGTCGCGGGTGGAGTGGTCGTCCACCACCTCGATCTGCATCGCTTCCGGGCCGGGGTCCTGCGCGAGCACGCTCTCCAGCGTCCGGCGCAGGTAGCGCGCGCAGTCGTGGGTGGGCACCATCACCGACCAGAGGGGCCGCGGCGCGCCGTCGGCCACGGGCGGGACCTCCGCCCGGTGGGGGTGCGTGGACACGGGCGTCACCCGGCGCGGGGGGAGCGCACCCGGCGCTCCGCCCAGGACGCGCCCAGGCGGAGGGCGAGCACCGCGGCGCGCGCCACGTTGCGCGGCGACGCCTCGCAGCGCAGCGCCTCCCGGAGCTGGGCGGCGGCGGCCGCGGGCTGACCGGCCGC
>DATABU010000437.1:0-2240 GCA_036259415.1 Longimicrobiaceae bacterium | reverse complement strand
CCGTTGAGGTACTTGGTGGTGGAGTGGATCACCAGGTCGGCCCCCAGCTCCAGCGGGCGCTGGTTGTAGGGCGAGGCGAAGGTGTTGTCCACGCTGAGCCAGGCCCCCGCGGCGTGCGCGATCTCGGCCGCCGCGGCGATGTCGGTGAGCCGCATCATGGGGTTCGTGGGCGTCTCCACGTGCACCATCTTCGTGTTCGGCCGGACGGCGGCGCGGATCTCGTCCAGGTCGGCGCTGTCCACGAAGGTGAACTCGATGCCCAGCCGCGAGATCACCCGGTCGAAGAGGCGGAAGGTCCCCCCGTACACGTTCTCGCCGCAGACCACGTGGTCGCCGGCGGAGAAGAGCTTGACCATGGTGTCGGTCGCGGCCAGACCGGAGGCGAACGCCAGCCCGAACTCCGCCCCCTCCAGCGCGGCGACGTTCCCCTCCAGCGCCTCGCGGGTGGGGTTGTGGGTCCGGGCGTACTCGTACCCCAGGTGCCGCCCCAGCTCGGGCTGCACGTAGGTGGAGGTCTGGTACACCGGGGTCATGATGGCCCCGGTGGTGGGGTCGGGGCGCTGCCCCGCGTGGATCGCGAGGGTGCCGAAGCGGAGCGTGCGGCCGGTCTGGGGGTCGTTCATCGCTGTTCTCGGTCGGGAGCGGGTGGTTGCCGTCCGGGGCGGAAGAATAGCCGACCGCTCGGCGGCGGAGCAACCCTCGTCCCGGCCCGTGCGGCAGGAGCGGAGGGTTGGCGGATCTTGTTCGGTGCATGCCCTGAAACACCAAACGATGCACCCTTGACGGGGTGCGTACGGAGAAAGATATTCGGCGCAACGCGAGGAGGGAAGAATGATCGACGAGACCGACCACAGGATCCTGGAGCTGCTCCAGGAGAACGCCCGCGTCGCCAACGCGGAGATCGCGCGCCAGCTGGGGATGGCGCCCTCCGCGATCCTGGAGCGGATCCGGAAGCTGGAGGAGCGCGGGGTGATCGAGGGGTACCAGGCGCGCATCAGGCCGGAGGCGCTGGGGCTCACGCTCTCGGCCTTCGTGTTCGTCCGGGCGGACGAGCGCGCGGGCGCCGTTACCACCGCGCAGCGGCTGGCGGAGATCCCGGAGGTGCAGGAGGTGCACCACGTCGCCGGGGAGGACTGCTTCCTGGTGAAGGTGCGCACCACGGGGACGCGCGCGCTGGGCACCCTGCTGCGCGACGGGTTCGGGGAGATCGACACCATCCGATCCACCCGCTCGACCATCGTGCTGGAGACCATCAAGGAGTCGTTCCGGCTGAACCGCCCCGCGGAGGCCCCCGATGCGAGCTGACGACGCGGGGACCGCCCCGCCGCTGGCGAAGGTCCTGGCCGCCTTCGCGGCGGTGTACGTGCTCTGGGGCTCCACCTACCTGGCGATCCGCTTCGCCATCGAGACGCTCCCGCCCTTCCTGATGGCGAGCGCGCGCTTCCTGCTCGCGGGCGCGGCGCTGTACGCGTTCGTACGGGCGCGCGGGACGCCGCGCCCGCAGCGGGTCCACTGGCGCTCGGCGGCGGTCGTCGGCGGGCTGCTCCTCTTCGTGGGGAACGGCGGGGTGGTGTGGGCGGAGCGGACCGTCCCCTCCGGCGTGGTGGCGCTGCTGGTGGCGATGGTCCCGCTCTGGATGACGCTGCTGGAGTGGCTCCGGCCGGGGGGGCGGCGCCCCGGCCGCCGCGTGGTGCTGGGGCTGGCGGTGGGCTTCGCGGGGATGGTGCTGCTGGTGGGGCCCCTGGAGATCGGGGGCGCCGGCGGGGTGGACCCGGCCGGCGCGGCCGTCGTGCTGGTGGCGACGCTGGCCTGGGCGGTCGGGTCCATCTACAGCCGGAGCGCGCAGCTCCCGGACGACCCGCTCCTGGCGACGGGGATGGAGATGATCGCCGGGGGCGTCCTGCTTGCGGCGGCGGGGCTGGCGCGCGGGGAGCTGGGGGCCTGGGACCCCGCGGCGGTCTCCACGGCCTCCGTGCTGGCCTTCGCGTACCTGGTCACCTTCGGCTCGCTGGTGGGCTTCACCGCGTACGTCTGGCTGCTGCGGGTGAGCACCCCGGCGCGGGTGTCCACCTACGCGTACGTGAACCCGGTGGTGGCGGTGCTGCTGGGGTGGATGATCGCGGGCGAGCCGCTGAACGCCCGCATCCTGGGCGCGGCGGCGATCATCGTGGTGGCGGTGGCGGCCATCACCGGCCGCGGGCGGCGGCGCGCCGAGGCCGCGCCGGAGGCGGAGCCGGCCG
>DATABU010000436.1:0-1865 GCA_036259415.1 Longimicrobiaceae bacterium | reverse complement strand
CCGGGCCGCCGGCGCCCGCGCCTGCGGTGGCGGAGGTCCCGGCCGCCGACGCCGACGCCGCCCCGGCGCGGCCCGAGGCGCGGGCCTGGGGCGAGTCGCTACTGGAGGAGGTGCGGGAGTCGGTGGACCGGCGCTCCCGGTCGGCGGTGGGCGCGCTGGCGGGGCTGCTGGAGCGCACCATGAGCCGGGGGCTGTACCTGGGGCTCCTCCGTCCGGGCGACCGGATCCCCGGGATCCGCGAGGTGGCCCGCGCCACCGGGCTGAACCACAAGACGGTGGCGCGGGCCTACCGCGAGCTGGAGGCCCGGGGCGTGCTGGAGGTGCGCGACCGCTCCGGCGTGTACGCCGCGCCGCAGGGCTGGACCGACCGGCGGCCCCCCGCCGGGGCCGCGTCGTGGGCGGCGGAGGTGATGACGGAGGCGTGGCGCAGGCGGATCGCGGTTCCCGAGCTGCCGGGGCTGCTGCGGCGGTGGACGGCCGCGGCCCCGCTCCGCTGCGCGGTGGTGGAGTCAGACGCCGCGAGGCGCGAGGCGCTGTGCGCGGAGGTGGGGGAGGGGTTCGGGCTGGACTGCGTCCCCCTGGCCCCGGACCTGGCGGCCGCGGCGCTGGCGGGGGTGGACCTGGTGGTGACGACATCGTTCCACGCGGCGGCGCTCCGCGCCCTCGTCCGCGGCCCCGGCAAGCCGCTGGTCGTGGCGACCGCGCGGCCGCACGACGGCGCGACGGCGGCGCGCTGGGGCGGGTCGGACGCGGCGCCTCTCCCCGGCCTCTGCGACGACACCGCGCGCACCCTCGCGGAGACCCTGGTCGTGCTCAACCTGGAGCGCCCGGCCGAAAGCTCGCAGCCGGAGGTCCCGCTCCCCGGCTGAGCGGCGCGGGAACGGGACGCGCGCGGGGGCGGCCGGTCCATCCGGCCGCCCCCGCGTGTCATTCCCCCGGCGGGGGCCTGTGGGCCCCCGGGCGCTTCCCCGCCTGCTGGATCTGCTCGCTCAGCTCCCGCTCGATGCGCTCCTTGTCGAGCGGCTCCAGCAGCCGCCGCAGCTCCTCCTCCTCCCCGATGGCGAAGCCCATCCGCGAGTAGAGCCCCAGCAGGAGCTGCAGGATCTTGGTGGTCTCCGCCTCCACGCTCAGCTCCACCGCCAGCGTCACCTCTTCGCGCAGCTCCGCGATGGCCGACTCGCGGTTCTGGGTGATGAGCACGAAGATGGAGAGGAAGATGGCCTCCAGCGAGACCACCATGGTGAGCAGGCCGAAGGGGAACGGGTCGAAGGGCACCAGCCCGAACGCCCCCACGTTCCAGGCGATCCACACCGCGAACCACGCCACGTGCAGCGCCAGGAACGGCGTGGAGCTGGCGATGCGGATGAGCGTGTCCGCCGTGCGCTCCATCCGGGTCCGGCCGGCGACGTACCTGGCCTTGACGGCCTCCATGTGCCGGTCGGCCAGCACGCGCCTCGCCCGGCGGTCGGGGACCCCGGGATCCACCGGCGGCTCTCCCTCGTTGCCGTCCATACCGGTCGCCTCCCTCGGGTCAGGAGCGGGGCAGGTGCCTGGAGAGGAGCCACCGGTAGACGCGCTCCTCCCGGTACGCCGAGGTCGCCGAGCCCACGTGGTCCTCCCCCCGGTCGGTGTAGAAGCGGTCCCCCCCGGGCACGGCGGCCGCGCCCGCGTCGCGGAGCTGCAGGGCCTGTACGAATCCCTGCTTCCTGAAGCGTGCCACCTCGCCGAAGGAGAGCCACACCGGCCGGCCGGGATCGTCCACCGGGACGCGCGTGGGGTCCACCGCCCAGAGCGCGGCCCAGAAGCCGCGCTGCGCCAGCGCCAGGTCGAACACCCCGTTCCCGCCGAAGCTGAACCCGGTCAGG
>DATABU010000435.1:0-1627 GCA_036259415.1 Longimicrobiaceae bacterium | reverse complement strand
GGTACAGCCGCGCGCCGGGCGTAGCGCCGAAGGGGTCGGGGAGGAAGCGCTCGGCCGTGTGCCCCGGGAGCCGCCGGTACCCGCGCGTCACCCCGGCGCCGCCCAGGTACAGCTCCCCCGTCACCCCCACCGGCACCGGCTCTCCGGCTCCGTCCAGGACGTAGATCCGGGCGTTGGCGATGGGGCGGCCCGGCGGCATGGAGCGGCTGGCGTAGCTCGACAGGTCCGCCCGGGCGAAGTGGTGGGCCGTGATCCCAGTCGCCTCCGTGGAGCCGTACGGGTTCAGGAACACCGGACGGGGCTCCGGCACCCGCGCCAGCTGCCGCGGGTACAGCGGCTCCCCGCCGAAGACCACGATCCGAAGGCCCCCGATCGCCCGCCCCCCGTCCGCCTCCACCAGCGCCTGGAAGCCCGTCGGCGTGAGGTTCATCATGGTGATCCCCGACGCGACGATCTGCGCGGCGATCCGGCCCGGCTCGAACGGCTCGCGCGCCAGGTGCACCCGGCCGCCCACGAACAGCGGGGCCATCAGGTTCCG
Source organism: Longimicrobiaceae bacterium (assembly GCA_036259415.1). Lineage (GTDB taxonomy): Bacteria > Gemmatimonadota > Gemmatimonadetes > Longimicrobiales > Longimicrobiaceae > JAFAYN01. The sequence goes on along the minus strand of DATABU010000435.1, from coordinate 1,089 downwards.
CTGCGTCAGGTGGAAGCTGAAGGAGGTGACGACCAGGACCGCGTCGTGCTCCGAGATCCGGGTGGCGCCCAGGTACCAGTGGAGGAGGTTCGACGCGCCCCGGTGCGTCATCTCCACCCCCTTGGGACGGCCCGTGGAGCCCGAGGTGTAGATCACGTACGTCAGGTGCTCCGGCATGAGCGCGGCGCGCTCCGGGTCGGTGGCCGGCTGTCTCCCCCACCACGCCGCGTCCTCGTCCAGCGCGACCAGGGGCAGGTCCAGCGCCGCGAGCCGTCCGGCCACCGCCCCCTGCGTCAGCACCACCACGGGGGCGCTGTCCCGCACCATGTCGAGGAGCCGCTCCTGCGGGTACCCCGGATCGAGCGGCAGGTACGCGCCCCCCGCCTTCAGCACCCCCAGCACGGCCACCACCATCTCGAACCCCCGCTCCACACAGATCCCCACGCGCACGTCGGGGCCGACGCCGAGCTCCCTCAGGTGGTGCGCCAGCCGGTTCGCACGCTGGTTCAGCTCCCCGTACGTCAGCTCCCGGTCCTCGTAGACCACCGCCACCCGGTCCGGGGTGCGCCCGGCCTGCGCCTCGAACCGCTCATGGATAAACGACTCGGGATACGGCGCCTCCGTGCGGTTCCACTCCTCCACCACGCGGCGGCGCTCCTCGTCCGACAGCAGCGTCAGCCGGTCCACCGGCCGGGTCTCGTCGGCCGCCATCCCCGCGAGCATCCGGCGCAGGTACCCCGCGTAGCGCTCCACCGTCTCCCGCTCGAACAGCGCCGTCGCGAACACCACCTGGCCGACGATCCGGCCGCCCTCCTCGCGGAGCTCGAGCGAGAGGTCGAGCCCGGCCGTCACACGCGGCTCCACAGCCTCCCCGTCGATCTGCAGGCCGGGGAGCTCCGCGCTCCCGGGGGCGTCCCGCCACGCGAACGCCGCCCGGAACAGCGGCGTGGCCGAAGGAGCGGCGCCGTCCGGCTGCACGAGCTCCACCAGCCGCTGGAAGAGAAGGTCCCCGTTCCGCAGCGCACCCTGCACCCGCGCCTCGACCCGCCCCAGCAGCTCCGCGGCCGTGGGCGAGCCCGACAGGTCCAC
>DATABU010000434.1:0-3054 GCA_036259415.1 Longimicrobiaceae bacterium | reverse complement strand
CGCCGGGGAGGCGCGCGACGCCGAGCTCCGGCGCCGGGTGCGGGCCGACGCCTTCCGCCCCTTCGACCTGCGGCGCGAGCCGCCCCTGCGCGCGCGCCTCCTCCGCACGGGCGAGGACGAGTGGGTGCTGGTGCTGGTGCTGCATCACGTCGCCACCGACGGGTGGTCCACCGGGATCCTGCTGCGCGACCTCTCCGCGCTCTACGACGCGCAGGCGCGCGGCGGGGAGCCCGCGCTTCCGCCGCTCCCCGTGCAGTACGCGGACTACGCGGCGTGGCAGCGGGCGTGGCTGGCGGGGGGGACGCTGGAGCGGCAGCTGGGGTGGTGGAGGGAGCGCCTGGCGGGTGCGCCCGCGGTGCTGGAGGTGCCCACGGACCGGGTTCGCCGGGCGGTGCCGGGCTCGCGGGCCGGGGTGGTGAGGCGGAAGCTGGGGCGCGCGGCTGCGGAGCGGCTGCGGGGGCTGGCGCGGGCGGAGGGGGCGACGCTGCACATGGTGCTGCTGGCGGGGCTGGACGTGCTGCTGGCGCGCTGGTCGGGGGCGGAGGAGGTGGTGGTGGGCACGCCGGTGGCGGGGCGGACGCGGCGCGAGGTGGAGGGGCTGATCGGGTTCTTCGTCAACACGCTGGCGCTGCGGGCGGACGTGTCGGGGAACCCGGAGCTGCGGGTGCTGCTGGGGCGGGTGCGGGAGGGGGCGCTGGGTGCGTACGCGCACCAGGAGGTGCCTTTCGAGCGCCTGGTGGAGGAGCTGGGGGTGGAGCGCAGCCTCGCGCACACCCCGCTCTTCCAGGTCGCGTTCTCGTACGACGACGGAGGCGGCGCGGCGCGGCCCTTCGGCGGGCTCCGGACCGAGCCGTTCCCGGCCGGCGCGGAGGAGGCCAAGTTCGACCTGACCGTGGTCGCCGCCGGGTCGGAGGACGGGATCGGGCTGGGCTTCACGTACCGGGACGAGCTGTGGGACGCCTCCACCGTGGAGAGCGCGGCCGGCGCGCTCGCCGCGCTCCTGGAGTCGGCCGCGGCGGACCCCTCGCGGCGGGTGCTCGACCTCCCGCTCCTGGGCGAGGCCGAGCAGGCGCAGCTCGCCGCCGGCTGGAGCCCGGGGGACCCGGCCGACGGCGCCGGCCCGCGGGTGCACGACCTGTTCGCCGCGCAGGCCGCGCGCACCCCCGGCGCTCCCGCGCTGGTGCACGGGAGCGAGGTCCTCGCCTACGCCGAGCTGGAGCGCCGCTCCGCCCGGCTCGCCGCGTACCTCGGCCGGCTGGGCGTCGGGCCGGAGACGCGCGTGGGGATCTGCATGGAGCGCGAGCCGGAGCTGGTGGTCGCCATGCTCGCGGTGCTGCGCGCGGGCGGCGCGTACGTCCCGCTGGACCCGGCCTACCCGCGCGAGCGGCTGGGCTGGATGCTGGAGGACGCGCGGGTCTCGCTCGTCCTCGCGTCCGGCCGGACGGCGGGCGCGCTCCCCGCCGGCGCGCGCGCGCTCGACCTCCACGCCCTCCGCGCGGAGGTCGAGGCGGAGCCCGCCGTGGCCCCGGAGAGCGGCGTCCTGCCGGAGAACCTGTCGCACGTGATCTTCACCTCCGGCTCGACGGGGCGGCCCAAGGGCGTGATGATCCGCCACTCCTCGACCGTCGTCCTGCTGCGGTGGCTGCGGCGGCACGTGAGCGACGAGGAGCGTTCGGCGGTGCTCTTCTCCACGTCCATCAGCTTCGACGTCAGCGTCGCCGAGGTGTTCGGCACCATCTGCTGGGGCGGCAAGCTCGTCCTGGTGGAGAACGCGCTGGAGCTGGCGCGCCTGGGCGAGCCCGTGGTCCACGCGAGCATGGTCCCGACCGCGGCGGCGGAGCTGCTGCGCATGGGCGCGATCCCGGCGAGCGTACGGACGCTGAACTTGGGCGGCGAGCCCCTGCCGAGCGACCTCGCCCGGGCGCTCTACGCGCTCGGCACGGTGGAGAAGGTCGGCAACCTGTACGGACCCACCGAGGACACCACCTACTCCACCTGCTCGCTCGTGCCGCGCGGCGCCGAGCGCGTCCTCGTGGGCCGGCCCATCGACAACACGCGGGCGCTCGTGCTGGACGACGGGCTCCGGCCGGTCCCGCCCGGTATGCCGGGCGAGCTGTACCTGGCCGGCGACGGCCTGGCGCGCGGCTACGCCGGCCGCCCGGACCTCACGGCAGAGCGCTTCCTCCCCGACCCGTTCGGCGCGCCGGGGTCGCGGATGTACCGCGTCATGGACCGCGTGCGCCTCCGTGCCGGCGGGGAGCTGGAGTACCTGGGACGCACCGACTTCCAGGTGAAGGTGCGCGGCTTCCGCGTCGAGCCGGGCGAGGTCGAGGCGGCGCTGCGCTCCCACCCCGCGGTGCGCGACGCGGTCGCCGTCGTGCGCGAGGACGCCCCCGGCGACCGGCGGCTGGTGGCCTACCTGGCCGCGGACGGCGGCTCCGCGCCGGACGCGGCGGAGCTGCGGGCGCGCCTGGCGGCGCGCCTGCCGGAGTACATGGTCCCGTCCGCGTTCGTGGTGCTCGACCGGCTGCCCCTCACGCCCAGCGGCAAGGTGGACCGCCGCGCGCTCCCCGCGCCCGGAGCCGCGGAGGCGGCGGGCTCCGTCGCGCCGCGCACGCCGACGGAGGAGGTGCTGGCCGGGATCTTCGCCGAGGTCCTCGGCGCCGCGAGCGTCGGGGCGCACGACAACTTCTTCGAGCTGGGCGGGCACTCGCTGCTCGCCACGCGCGCCCTGTCCCGGGTGCAGCCGGTCTTCGGCGTGGAGCTGCCGCTGCGCGCGCTGTTCGAGGCGCAGACGGTCGCCGAGCTGGCCGCGCTCGTGGACGCGGAGCGGCGCGCCGGGGAGCCCCCCGCCCCGCCGGGACCGGCGCGCGTCTCCCGCGACGGGCCGCTGCCGCTCTCCTTCGCGCAACGGCGGCTCTGGTTCCTGGACCGCCTGGAGCCGGGGAGCACCGCGTACAACCTCCCCCTGCCGCTGCGGCTGCGCGGCGCGCTGGACGCGCGCGTGCTGGAGCGCGCGCTGGGCGAGGTGGTGCGCCGCCACGAGGCGCTGCG
>DATABU010000433.1:0-1826 GCA_036259415.1 Longimicrobiaceae bacterium | reverse complement strand
CGCGGCCGCGGCGCGCCCGCGGGGACGCCGGTCGCAGTCTGCGTGGAGCGCGGCCCGGGCGTGCTCGTCGCGATGCTGGCGGCGTGGAAGGCGGGGTGCGTCTACCTCCCGCTCGACCCCGGGTACCCGGCGGAGCGCCTCGCCTTCCTCCTGCGCGACTCCGGCGCGCGCTTCGTGCTGGCCGAGCCGGGCCCGGCGGCCTCGCTACCGGGGCACGCCGCCGAGGTCGTCCTGCTGGACGAGCCGTCCGGGGCGCCGCGCGGCGGCGCCGACGCCGCGGTCTCGCCCGGCGACCCGGCGTACCTGGTGTACACCTCGGGCTCCACTGGCGCGCCCAAGGCCGTGGTGGTGGAGCACGCCCAGCTGGCGGCCACCCTGCGCGGCGCGGTGGGCGTGCTGGGCCTCGCGCCCGGCGACGTGGTGGCCGCGCTCGCGTCCACCGCCTTCGACATCTCGCTGCTTGAGCTGGTGGCGCCGCTCGTCGCCGGGGCGGCGGTGCGGGTCGTCCCGCGGGCGCGGGCGCTGGACCCGGCGGAGCTGCTGGACGCCGCGGCGGACGCCACCGTGCTGCACGCCGTCCCCGCGCTGATGCGGCAGGTGGTCGAGGCGGCGCGCGCCGGCCGGAGGCCGCCGCGGCTGCGCCTGCTGCTGGTGGGCGGGGACACGGTCGCGCCCGACCTGCTGGAGGAGATGCGCGAGGTGTTCCCGGCGGCGCGGACCCGCGTGCTCTACGGGCCCACCGAGGCGACCATCGTCTGCGCCTCCCACGAGGTCCCCGCGGAGGGGCGCGTGGAGGGGCACCCGCTCGGCCGGCCGCTCCCGGGGGTGCGCCTGGGCGTCCGCGGACCGCGCGGGGAGACGGCCCCGCTGGGCGTCCCCGGCGAGCTGTGGGTCTCGGGCGCGGGCGTGGCGCGCGGCTACCTGGACCGGCCCGAGCTGACCGCCGAGCGGTTCGTCGAGCTGGACGGCGAGCGCGCCTACCGCACCGGCGACCGGGCGCGCTGGCGCCCCGACGGCGTGCTGGAGTTCCTCGGCCGGACCGACGAGCAGGTGAAGATCCGCGGCTTCCGCGTCGAGCCCGGCGAGGTGGAGGCCGCCCTGCGGGAGCAGCCGGGCGTGGGGGCCGCGATCGTGGCGGCGCGGGAGGACCGCCCGGGCGAGAGGCGCCTGGCGGCGTACGTGGCCCCGGCCCCCGGCGCGGCCGGAGCGCCGGACCCCGCCGCCCTCCGCGCTGCGCTCCGCGCCCGGATGCCGGAGTACATGGTCCCCTCCGCCTTCGTGGTGCTGGAGGCCCTCCCCGTGACCCCCAACGGCAAGGTGGACCGCGCCGCGCTCCCCGCGCCGGACGCGTCCGCGGAGCGGGAGGGCGCGTACGTCCCCCCCCGCACCCCCGCGGAGGAGGTGCTGGCGGGGATCTGGGCGGAGGCGCTGGGCGTGGAGCGGGTGGGGGTGGAGGACGACTTCTTCGACCTGGGGGGGCACTCCCTGCTGGCGACCCGGGTGGCGTCGCGGGTGCGCGAGGCGTTCCGGGCCGAGCTGCCGCTGCGCGCGCTCTTCGAGGCGCCCACGGTGGCGGAGCTGGCCGCGCGCATCGAAGCGGAGCGGAGCGCGGGGAGCGCCCCGGCCGTCCCGCCGCTGGTGCGGGCGCCGCGCGACGGGCCGCTGCCGCTCTCCTTCGCGCAGCAGCGGCTCTGGTTCCTGGACCGCCTGGAGCCGGGGAGCACCGCGTACAACCTCCCCCTGCCGCTGCGGCTGCGCGGCGCGCTGGACGCGCGCGTGCTGGAGCGCGCGCTGGGCGAGGTGGTGCGCCGCCACGAGGCGCTGCG
>DATABU010000432.1:0-7081 GCA_036259415.1 Longimicrobiaceae bacterium | reverse complement strand
GACACGTCGTAGCAGACCCGGTTGATCCCGTCCACCTCGTTGATGATGCGCGTGGAGATGCGGGCCAGCACGTCGTGCGGGAACGGGTACCAGTCCGCCGTCATCCCGTCGCGCGAGGTCACCGCCCGCAGCGCGCAGACGTTCTCGTACGTCCGCTCGTCACCCATCACCCCCACGGAGCGCACCGGGAGGAGCACCGCGAACGCCTGCCAGATGTCGTCGTACAGCCCGGCGGCGCGGATCTCCTCCAGGTAGATGGCGTCCGCCTGGCGGAGCACGTCCAGCTCGCGCCGGTCCACCGCGCCCAGCACGCGGATGGCGAGGCCGGGGCCGGGGAACGGGTGCCGCCCCACCATCTCCTCGGGGAGCCCCAGCTCGCGCCCCACCTGCCGCACCTCGTCCTTGAACAGCTCCCGCAGCGGCTCGATGAGCTCGAACTGCATCTCCTCCTTGAGCCCGCCGACGTTGTGGTGCGTCTTGATGGTGGCCGACGGCCCCTTCACCGAGAGCGACTCGATGACGTCCGGGTAGAGGGTCCCCTGCACCAGGAACTTCGCGCCGGAGCCGGCCCGGGCGACCGCGTCCTCGAAGACGTCGATGAAGGTGTTGCCGATGATCTTGCGCTTGGTCTCCGGGTCCTCCACCCCCGCCAGCCGCTCCAGGAAGAGCGCCGAGGCGTCCACGGTCTCCAGCTTCATCCCCATGTGCGCCCGGAAGGTGCGCTCCACCGCCTCGCGCTCTCCCTTCCGCAGCAGCCCCGTGTCCACGAACACGTTGGTGAGCTGGTCGCCGATGGCGCGGTGCACCAGCGTCGCCGCCACGGACGAGTCCACCCCGCCCGAGAGCCCGCAGATCACCTGCGCGTCGCCCACCAGCGCCCGGATCCGCTCCACCTCCGTGTCGATGTAGGAGCCCGCGGTCCAGGTGGGCTCGCACCCGCAGACGCGGAAGACGAAGTTGCCGATGATGTCGGCGCCGCGGACGGTGTGGGCCACCTCCACGTGGAACTGCACGCCGTAGACGGGCCGGTCCTCGGCCACGAAGCCGGCCCAGGGGAGCCCCTCGGTGCTGGCGAGGAGGCGGTACCCCGGCGGGGGCTCCACCACGTGGTCGCCGTGGCTCATCCACACCTGGGTGGACTCGCCGGGCTCGAAGCCCTCGAAGATCCCGGTGGGCTCCCGCACCACCACCTGCGCGCGGCCGTACTCCCGCTTGCCGCGCTCCACGACCCCGCCCTCCAGGTGCGTGATGAGCTGCATGCCGTAGCAGACCCCCAGCACGGGGACGCCCATGCGCAGCAGCTCCGGCTCGGCGGTCGGCACGTCGTCGCCGTAGACGGAGGACGGGCCGCCGGAGAGGACGATCCCCTTCGGCGCCCACCCCCGGATCCACTCCAGCGACCGCGTGGGCGGGTGGATCTCGCAGTATACGCGCTCCTCGCGGATGCGCCGGGCGATGAGCTGCGTGAACTGCGAGCCGTAGTCGATGATCAGGATGCGGTTGGCGTCCACGTCTGCCACGTCTCCGTGCGGGATTGCAAGGGCTGCGAGCCGGGCAAGATACACGGGCCCCGCGGGGCGGGAAAGGCGTTCCGGGGCCGGGGACCGGTGGCGATCCCGCAACCGGCCGGATGCTCAGGCCCGGGTCGGCGCTGGCCCGGCCTCCTCCGCCCACCCGAGCGGAACCCCCGTGAGCAGCGCGACCGCCGCGTCCGGCGCCAGCGGACGCGCGAAGAGGAAGCCCTGGGCGCTGGCGCACCCCAGGCGCCGCAGCTCCGTGAGCTGCTCCACCGTCTCGATCCCCTCCGCCACCACGCTCATCCCCAGGCCGCGGGCCAGCGACACCATGGTCTGCACCAGCTCGGACTGGTTGGACCCCGGCGTGAGGCCGCGCACGAACGACCGGTCGATCTTCAGCGTGCCGATGGGGAAGCGCTGCAGGTAGCTCAGCGACGAGTACCCGGTCCCGAAGTCGTCGATCGCCAGCCGGATGCCGCGCGACCGGATCTGGCGGAGCGCCGCCACCGTGGACTCGGCGTCCCGCATCAGCAGGCTCTCGGTGAGCTCCAGCTGGAGCATGGAGGGCTCGATCCCCGTCTCCGCGAGCACCTCGTCGATCTCCCGCAGCAGGGTCGGGTGCCCGAACTGGCGGGCGGAGAGGTTGACGCTGAGCACGAGCGGGGGGTCCAGCGGCCATGCGTCGAGCCACTCGCGAAGCTGACGGCAGGCGCCGCGGAGCACGCGCGCGCCCACCTGCACGATCAGCCCGGTCTCCTCGGCCATGGGGATGAACTCCGCCGGGTGCAGTAGGCCCTCCACGGGGTGCTCCCAGCGCGCCAGTGCCTCGAACCCCACCAGCCGACCCGTCTCCAGCGAGACGATCGGCTGGTAGTGGACGCGGATCTCGTCGCGTTCCAGCGCCCGCCGGAGGTCCGCCTCGCGGTGCAGGCGCGCCATCGCCTCGGCGTGCATCTCCGCGTCGAAGAGCGCCACTCGCGACTTCCCCTCCGACTTGGCCCGGTACATGGCCGTGTCGGCGTCGCGGACCAGGTCCTCGGCCCGGTCGTCCCCTCCTCCCATGGCGATCCCGATGCTCGCGGAGCTGAAGATCTGGTAGTTGCCCAGCTCGAACGGCCGCTCCAGCTCCGCCAGGATCCGCTCCGCCACGCGGGTAGCCTCGCCCACGTCCGCGGCCTCTTCCAGCAGGATGACGAACTCGTCGCCCCCCAGCCGCGCCACCGTGTCCTCCTGGCGGAGCCCCACCTCCAGCCTCCGCGCCACGGCCACCAGCAGGTCGTCGCCCACGGGATGGCCGAGCCCGTCGTTGATCAGCTTGAAGCGGTCCAGGTCCACGAACAGCACGGCGAAGGCGGAATCCTGCTGCCGCTTGCGCCGGCGCACGGCCAGCTCCAGCCGGTCCATGAGCAGCGCGCGGTTGGGGAGCCCCGTGAGCCCGTCGTAGAGCGCGTTGTGGAGGAGCTGCTCCTCGACGCGCCGACGCTCGGTGACGTCGGTCAGCGACCCGGCCATGCGGGAGCTGCCCTCGCCCCCTTCCCCGAGCGCCACGCCCCGGCTCAGCATCCAGCGGTACTCGCCGTCGCGGTGGAGCACCCGGTGCTCGATCTCGAAGTGGGGCGTCGCGCCCCGCCGGTACGATTCGATGCGCCTCGCCACCTGCGCCGCGTCGTCGCGGTGGATGCGGCCGAACCACTCCGACGGGGAGTCGCCGACCTCGCCCTCCGCGTAGCCGAGCATCGCCTTCCACCTCGCCGAATAGAACACGCGGTCGCGCCGGAGATCCCAGTCCCACAGGCCGTCGTTCGCGCCCAGCGCCGCCAGGGCGTACCGCTCCTCGCTCGCGGCGATCTCCGCCTGGGCGGCCAGCCGGGTGCCGATGATGATGTAGGACAGGGTGCAGACCACCGCCACGTAGCTGGCGACCAGCAAGGAGTCCATGCGCGGACTGGGGACCAGCGCCGCCGCCACCGCGAAGCAGGCCAGGATGACCAGCACGTACCAGAGGAGGTGGCGCTGCTCGCGGAAGGCCGCGCTGATGGCCGAGACCACCACCACCAGGCCGAGCGCGTATTCGGGGGCGAGACCGTTCAGGTAGTTGAGCTGGACGACCCACAGGGTGACGGCGTAGTACGCCACGTACACCACGTAGTGGAAGCGGCCTCCCCGGTAGAAGTAGGAGAGGGTGAAGACCCCGAAGCAGAGGGCGGCCAGCACCACGCGCTGCCAGAACGGATCGATCGCGTCGGGGACGGCGATGCGGTACACCGAGTGGAACGCGAGGATGAACGCGCCGGCCGCGAGCGTGAGCACCCGGTAGCCACGGAGGTCCCGGGGAGACAGCCCGGGAGATGGACCCGCTCCACGGATCCTGGAGGAGATGTTCACGTAGGTCGGCTGGATGGGGCGGGGCGACCCGCGCGACGCGTCGGAGGGCCGGACGGTCGCGGGCAGCACGGCGGCCGTGCGGGGGCGGTCTCGGACCCGAGGAGGCTGGAGCAGGGACGTGGCCGGGAAACGAGGGAAGATAGCGCCTGCGGGTCCGGCGGCAAAGCAGGGCCCGCCTTCCGGGCGCCCCGGCATCATTCTCGCGGGGGTTTCCGGGTGCGCGACGGAAACATCCGTGGGTGCCGGCGGACGTCTCCGCCGACCGGCGCCTCCGGCCGCTTCCCTGCTCTTCCCCGTAGTCCAAGGTGTACTGCTGTATGCGTGGTACGCGGTTCTCCCCCGCCCTGCCGCTGCTCGCGGCCGCCCTGTTCTCCTCCGCCTGCGCGGAGTCCACCGACCACCTCGAGCGCGCCGCCCCCCTCCAGCGGACGGCCGCGAGCTTCCTCGCCGAGGAGGCCGCGGCGCAGCCCGCTCGGGCGCCGGAGCCGCCGCCCCCGCCGCGGGCGCCCCGGGAGGAGGCGCCGCCGATCATCCGCGGCGTCTACGTCAGCTCGTACGCCTTCGCCACGCCGGCGAAGCGGTCGGCGCTCCTCGCCCTGGCCGAAAGCACCGAGGTCAACGCCTTCGTGGTGGACGTCAAGGACGACGACGGGATCCGCTACGTGAGCGCCGACCCGCTGGCGCGCGAGGTGTCCAGGGGGACCATCCCGCTGAAGGACCTGAAGGCGGTGGTGGACACGCTGGTGGCGCACGGGATCCATCCCATCGCCCGGGTGGTGGTGTTCAAGGACCGCTACCTGGCGCCGGCGCGGCCGGAGTGGGCGATCCGCACCCCCGAGGGGGAGCTCTGGATCGACAAGGCGGGGAACCGCTGGATGAGCCCGTGGGACGAGCGGGTGTGGGACTACAACGTCCGCGTGGCGGAGGAGGCGGCGCGCGCCGGCTTCCGCGAGATCCAGTTCGACTACGTGCGCTTCCCGGAGGCGTACCGCAGCCTTCCGCGGCAGGTGCACGCCCGGGAGCGCGGCGAGCGGGCGGACGCCATCGCCGGCTTCCTGGCCGAGGCGCGCCGCCGCCTGCACCCGCTGGGGGTCACCGTCACCGCCGACCTCTTCGGCCTCTCCATGAACGAGGCCGCCGACGTCGGGATCGGCCAGCAGTGGGAGCGGCTCTCGGCCATCGCCGACCACCTCCTCCCCATGGTGTACCCGTCGCACTACTTCCCCACGCACCTCCCGGGGATCCGCACCCCCAACCGCCTCCCCTACGAGACGGTGTTCACCTCGGTGGGGATGGGGGTGATCCGCAACCGGCGCGTGCGGGAGGCGGGGCACACCCCCGCCCGCATCGTCCCCTGGATCCAGGGCTTCAGCATGGGGCACCGCTACGGCCCCGAGGAGGCCCGCGCCCAGATGCGGGCCATCTATGAGCTGGGGCTGGAGGACTGGATCTTCTGGAACGCCGCCTCGAAGTACGACGCCATCGCCCCGGCGCTGGAGCCCGAGACGGCGCCCCGCGCGCTGGCCTTCGACCCGCCGCAGAGGCTGGAGAGCATGGTGGACCGCTTCGACCGCGAGGGAGCCGCCGACGCGCGGGCGCGGCTCTCGCGGGACGAGGCGCCGCTGGCCGGCGAGAACTGAGCGGCGAAGGTGCGGAGCCGGGTCGTCCTTTCCGCCACCGACGCCGTATCCTCTCCCGGAGGGGATTGCGACCGGCTGTCGAACCGACCGGTGCGGAAGGTGGTGGCGAGATGATGCCCGTGGAGATCTACAGGCCCAGCTCGGCGGCCACGAGGTCGTCCAGCGTCTCGCGGCGGCGCACCAGCTTCGCCTCCGAGCCCTCCACCATCACCTCGGCGGGGCGCGGACGCTGGTTGTAGGTGCTGCTCATGGAGAAGCCGTATGCGCCCACGGTGCGGATCGCCAGCAGCTCCCCGGGCTCGGTGCGCTCCATCTCGCGGTCGAGCGCCAGGAAGTCGCCGGTCTCGCAGATGGGGCCCACCACGTCCCCGCGGACCGGCTCGCGGCCGTGCAGCCGCACCGGGTCCACCGCGTGCCAGCCGGCGTAGTGGCTGGGGCGGAGCAGGTCGTTCATCCCCGCGTCGGTGATGATGAAGCGCTTGCCTCCCCCCTCCTTCACGTAGAGCACGCGCGTGACCAGGACACCCGCGTGGCCGACGACGAAGCGCCCCGGCTCCACAACCAGCTTCAGCCCCGAGTCGAGCAGCTCCGGCACCACCACCTGCGCGAACTCCGCCGGCGAGATCCCCTCCTCGCCCGTGTAGGAGATGCCGAACCCGCCGCCCAGGTCCACGAACTCCAGCGGGAGCCCCTCGCGCTTCAGCGAGTGCGCCAGGTCGAGGACGTGGCCCAGGGCGCGCCGGTACGGCTCCACCTCCAGGATCTGCGAGCCGATGTGGACGTCCACCCCGCGCACCCAGATCCCGGGGAGCTTGGCCGCGACGCAGTACAGGTCGCGCGCGCGCTCCGCCGCGATCCCGAACTTGGTGGCGGCGTGGCCGGTGCGGGTGTACGCGTGCGGCGTGGGCGACTCGATGTTCGGGTTCACCCGGAGCGCCACCGGCGCCGTCCGCCCCGTCGCCTTCGCCAGCTCGGAGAGGGCGCACAACTCCCCCTCCGATTCGACGTTGAAAGCGTAGATCCCCGCGTCCAGCGCCGCCGCCAGCTCGGCGACGGTCTTCCCCACCCCGCTGAAGAGGATGCGCTCCCCCGGGATCCCGGCCAGCAGCGCCCGCTTCAGCTCCCCCGCGGAGACGATGTCCGCCCCCGAGCCCATCTCCGCCAGCGCGCGGAGCACCGCCAGGTTGCCGTTGGCCTTGACCGAGTAGGCGATCAGGTGCGGCACCGCCGCCAGCGCCTCGTCCAGCTCGCGGAAGCGCTCGCGGATCGCCGCGCGGGAGTAGACGTAGAGCGGCGTCCCCCAGCGGGCCACCAGCTCGGGGATCGCGACCTCCTCGCAGTAGAGGACCCCATCGCGGCGGGGGAACGCCTCGGCCTGCGAGGCGGGCGCAGCGGCAAGTGCTTCCATGGCCGGACCGGTGAGCAGGATTTCGCCGTTGGGGACACTCGAAAGTTACCGCCGCGAGCCAAACCCGACCAGTCCGCCCGCGCGGACTTCAAGCCACGTGGACGGGGGCGGACGCGATGATGCGTCCGCCC
>DATABU010000431.1:0-2940 GCA_036259415.1 Longimicrobiaceae bacterium | reverse complement strand
GGGGCCGACGGCTCGCCGGCGCAGGCGGCGAGGGCCGCAGCCGACCCGGCGACGAGCAGCGTACGAATCGGGCGCATGGATCCTCCTCGGGTGGAGTGGCACGCGGACCGCCCCGGTCGGGTGCGGTCGTCCGGCACGGCGGTCGCGCCGCCGGCACGCTTCGGCGTTCCCTTCATCACCTGTCCGGTATTATCCGTGAGAAGCACACGGTCCCCCCTCAGCGGGTGCGGCAGCGGAGCAGGCGTGAGCGGGAGACACCGGGGCAGTTCCGGGGCCAGGGGGGCCACTTTCGTAAGCCTTTGCTTCGCAGACCGTTGAGAAAAGCCCTGCACGCGGCGCGGGCTCCACTTTTGGTGCAGCCCCGGTGGCGGCGCACCAAAGTGGTGCGGCCACCCTCCGGGCACCCCGGCGGCAGCTTGACACCGCCCCCCCGCGCGGGCTACGCTACGCCTCCCTGAAACGCCCGTGATTCGAGGTTTTCCGCCATGTCGTACAGCCGCCAGGACGCGCTGGACTACCACAGCTCCGGCCGTCGGGGCAAGGTCGCCGTCGTCCCCACCAAGCCCGCCGGCACCCGGCGGGACCTGTCGCTCGCATATTCCCCGGGCGTCGCCGGGCCCTGCCGCGAGATCGCGGACCGCCCCTGGGACGTCTTCCGCTACACGGCCCGCGGCAACCTGGCGGCCATGGTCGCCAACGGTACCGCTGTGCTGGGGCTGGGGGACATCGGCACCCTGGCGGCCAGGCCGGTGATGGAGGGGAAGGGCGTCCTCTTCAAGCGCATCGCCGGCATCGACGTCTTCGACCTGGAGGTGGGGTCGAAGGACCCCGACGACGTGATCCGCTTCTGCGAACTGCTGGAGCCCACCGTGGGGGGGATCAACCTGGAGGAGGTGGCCGGGCTGTACATCATGGTGCTGGAGCGGGAGATCCTCTTCTTCGCCGACACCACCGTCAACATCGACCCGGACGCGGGGACGCTGGCGGCGATCGCCCGCCTGGCCGCAGGGTTCGCGCGCTGGCTGGGGATCGAGCCGCGGGTGGCGATGCTCTCCTTCTCCAGCTTCGGCTCGGTGCGGCGCGCCACCGCGGTGGTGAAGGCGGCCGACCCACCCTGCACGTGGACGGGGAGATGCAGGTGGAGATCGCGGTCGCCCCGGACCTGCGGGAGAACGCGTACCCGTTCAGCACCCTCTCCGGCGCCGCCAACGTGCTGATCTTCCCGAACCTCAATGCCGCCAACATCGCCTGCAAGCTCATGGCGCGGCCGGGCGGGGCGGAGGCGTTCGGGCCCATCCTCCTGGGGATGGCGCACCCGGTACACGCCCTGCAGCGCGGGAGCGAGGCCGCGGAGGCCGCCAGCCTCACCGCGCTCGCCGTGGTGGACGCGCAGTCGCGCGCGGCCGCGCGCGGCGAGTGAGCCAGTACGCGGGGCGCTCCGTCCGCATCCGCTACCGCCGCCTCCCCGACCGGGTGCAGACCTTCGAGCAGGCGCTGGTGGAGGACGCGGGGGAGTACGTGGTGACGCTGCTGGAGCCGGCCGACCTCCCCCGCCCCGTCGTGGTGGGCGGCCACGTGGTGCTGGAGCCCGGGGCCCCGGTGGTGTGGTTCACCTACCGGGGCGAAGTCTGGCACGACGTCGGCCGCTTCCACCTGGCGGACGGCACCTTCACCGGCTGCTACGCCAACGTCCTCACCCCGGTGCGCATGCGGGGCGGCGACTGGGAGACCACCGACCTGGCGCTGGACGTCTGGGCCGGCGCAGACGGCACGACGGAGACGCTGGACCTGGACGAGTTCGAGGAGGCCGTGCGCCGCGGCTGGCTGGACCCGGAGACGGAGGCCCGCGCCCGCGCCGAGGCCGACGCCCTCGCCGGGGCCGCCAGGGCCGGCCTCTGGCCGCCGGAGCACGTGCGGTCGTGGGACCTGGCCCGCGCCCGCGCACACCTCATCCCCACCCGACGGGAGACCCCGTGACACCCGACCGCAGACACCCCGCCCTCCAGGGCGTTCTCCTCCTGGCCCTGCTGGCCGCCCCCGCGTGCGCCCAGACCCCCGCCAACCGGGGCGAGGAGCGCGCTACCGCCGCCGCCGCGGGCGCGCCCGGGATCGACTCCGTGCAGGCGCGCGCCTCCCGCGCGCGGGTCCGCGGCTCCGAGCAGGCCCCGGTCACCATCGTGGAAGTCTCGGACTTCCAGTGCCCGTACTGCCGGCAGTTCACGGAGGAAGCCTACAAGCAGATCGACAGCGCCTACATCCGCCCCGGCAAGGCGAAGCTGGTCTTCATCGCCTACCCCATCCCGCAGCACACCGAGGCGTGGGCGGCCACGGAGGCGGCGTACTGCGCCGGCGCGCAGGGGCAGTTCTGGCCCATGCACGACCGTCTGTTCGCGGCGCAGCGGGAGTGGAGCGGCCAGCCGGGCGCCGCCGGGCGCTTCGCCGGCTACGCGCAGGCGCTCCGGCTGGACATGGACGCCTACCGCCGCTGCGTGGACGAGGACCAGGTGGCCTCCATGATCGTCAACGACGTGATGCAGGCTTCGTCCGCCGGGATCTCGGGGACGCCGACCTTCGTGCTGAACGGCCAGCGCGTGGTGGGCGGCGCCGCGCCCTTCGAGGAGTTCCGCACCAACATCGAGGCGATCCTCGCCGGCGGCGGCGCGCAGCAGCCGGGCGCTCCGCAGGGCCAGCCGCAGCCTCCGGCCCCGACGGCGCCGCCGCAGTCGTAGGGCCCCCACCCGGGAGCGCCCCCACCCGGCTCGCTTGGGGCTCGCCACCCTCCCCCGTTCCGGGGGAGGGGCATCCCTCCGATGGAGGCGGAGGGTGGAGTGCGCCCGCGAGGAGGCCCCCCACCCCAACCCCTCCCCCGCTTGCGGGGGAGGGGCTTTTTGTTAGCGTGGCGGATACGACTGCCGTG
Source organism: Longimicrobiaceae bacterium (assembly GCA_036259415.1). Taxonomy (GTDB): domain Bacteria; phylum Gemmatimonadota; class Gemmatimonadetes; order Longimicrobiales; family Longimicrobiaceae; genus JAFAYN01. The sequence continues at coordinate 23 of DATABU010000431.1, read as the reverse complement.
CCGTTCTCCCTCCCCACTTGCGG
>DATABU010000430.1:0-11773 GCA_036259415.1 Longimicrobiaceae bacterium | reverse complement strand
CAACACGGGGCAGGAGGTGTTCTGGAACGAGGCGGAGACCTTCGCCGTGGCGGAGAGGTTCCTGGCGGCGCCGGACACCGTCGGCGCGCTGGACCCGCGCGGGATCTACACCTTCGAGCGGGTGGTGGACGGACGAGTCCGCGCGGGACACTGCACCTCTACCGGACGGCCGACGGCTACACGGGGACCCTCCAGTTCCCCCCGTTCGCGCCGGGGCCGGTTCCCCTGGTGGAGGTGCATGGGAGCGAGGCGCGCCTCACCGCCATCGTCGGCTCCTGGCTGGACCTTCGCATCCGCTTCTCGGGGGGCGAACCGACCGCGGCCACCTGGTCGATCGGTCCCGAGAAGGGGCAGCTGGAGCGCATCACCCGCGTCCGCTGACGGGGCGCGGCCCCGCGGACCGCGGTTCGTTGCACGCGGTGATCGGCCGGCGACTGCGCCCCCGATCGTCGCTCAACGGGGCGCCCGCGCGGCGCGGCGCAGCGCCTCCAGCTCCCCCTCGGGCAGCCAGCGGCCTCGCAGGACCACGCCCTCGGGAGACCGCAGCACGCCCACGTCGTCCAGCGGGTTGCCGCGGAGCAGCAACAGGTCCGCCCGCCTCCCCACGGCCACCGTCCCCGCCTCGCCGCCCCACCCCAGGTACTCGGCGGGGACCCGAGTGGCCGCCTCCAGCGCCTGGAAGGGGGTCAGGCCGGCGGCCACCAGCGCTTCGATCTCGCGGAGAGTGCCGTAGCCGTAGTGCTGGAAGCGCTGCGGCGTGTCCGAGCCCACCATGATCGGCGCTCCTGCCTCGGTGAGGGCGCGCGTCGCCGCCCTGCGGAACTCGCCGAACCTCCGCCGCTCCTCGGCCGCGGGCGGGTCCGCCCAGTACTGCCGGTGCGCGGCGGACATGGCCTCGACCGCCGCGGCGGAGAAGTAGGCCGCGTCGGGGAGCGCCAGGAGGGAGTCCAGGGGGACCTCCCGGATCGTGGTGACCTCGAAGAAGGAGAGCGTCGGGGTGTTGTAGACGCCCGCCGCCGCGGTGGCGCGCGCCGCCTCGCGCAGCTTCGCCGGATCGACGTGCGCGAGGATCTCGCCCGGCGCGAGCTGGCTCTCGCTGCTCCGCCCGCTCGCACTGTCGGCGACCGCGGCCTCGAGGTAGGCGTCCAGGTGCTCGACCTGGTAGCCTGCGTCGAGCGCCTTGCGGAGCCCTACCGCCGCGCTCAGGTGGCCCGACACCGGGATGCCCAGGCCGCGCGCCTGCTGCACCACGGCCTCGAACACCTCGGGCGTCATCCCCGCGGTGAGCTTGATGAAGTCGAAGCCCGCTTCGGCGTGCCGGCGCACCCGCTCGCGGGCCGCGTCGGGGGTGGCGGCCATGAACCGGGCGAAGTACGCGCTCCGGGTCGCGGGCCCGGTGATCTGCGGCGCCGCGAACACCAGGGTGGGCGCGGCGATCCGGCCGCGTCGCAGGGTGTCGCGGAGGGCGAGGTGGGAGGGGTGCCCCACCATGCTGCGCGCGCTGGTCACCCCCTGCGCCACCAGCAGCCCGAGCAGCGGCCGCACGCGCGACGAGTCGCCGGGCGTGAGCGAGGGGACGTGGACGTGCATGTCGAAGAGGCCGGGCATCAGGTACCGGCCGGCGGCGTCGATGCGGAGGGCTCCGGGCGGGACGCGCACGGAGCCGCGCGGCCCCATGGCCACGATCCGGTCCCTGCGGACGACCACCGTCCGGTCGCGCAGCACCTCCGGCCGGTCCATGGGGACGACGTCCACTCCCACGAAGGCGATCCCGGCGTCGGGGGAGGCGGAGCCCGCGGGTTCCCTCGCACCGCCCGGGGTGCAGCCGCCCAGCATGGCGGCGAGGGTGACGGCGAACAGGAGAGGGCGCGGCACGAAAGGCGTACGCGGGTGAGACATGGTCGTCGAAATCGGGGATGAGCGACGGCGGGTGGTCACCACGGGCCGGCCAGGTACGTGCCGCCGACGGCGAGTCCCCGCGGGTGCGCCGCGGTGTTGCGGAAGGTGACGGCGCGGGTGCGGCACCCCACCTGCGGGCACTCGGCGACGTCGAAGTGCAGGTGGGGGCCCCGGCTGTTCCCCGTGTCGCCGCTCAGGCCGAGCGGGTCTCCCGCCTGCACGGCGGCGCCCGTCTCCACGAGCGCCCCGCCCTGCGTCAGGTGGTAGTAGCGCCCGATCGAGCCGTCGGAGTGCCGCACGTGGACCAGGTTCTCCTCGCCGGGTACCCGGTTGCCGTCCGTGAAGCGCTCCTCCACGGCGACGACGACTCCGCCCCGGGAGGCGGTCACGGCGGTGCCGACCGCCATGTCGAAGTCGTACGCGAGCGGGAACGCGCTCCCGGCGGCATGGGACGCCCCCGGTGCCGCGGTGCAGTTGCCCTGGATGACCCGGTACGCCTGGCCGACGGGGTAGGGGAGCACGTACTCGGACGCGTGCTGCGGCGGGTACTCCGAGCAGGCCGCGGCGGCTGGCGCGACGGGGCCGCCGCACGCGAGCGCCGTCGCCGGGAGGGCGGCGCGGACGATCCGGCGGAGCGTCACGCGCCCGCCCGCCCCCGGGCCCCCTCCGACCGCGGGGAGCCGGCGCACGCCGCGCCCACCTCGATGGTCGAGGCGGAGTGCACGATCCTCCATCCCTCCGGGGTGCGGAACAGCTCGAAGGAGTTGAAGCCGCAGTTGGTGAGCCGCGCGCCGACGTGGAAGTCGTACGGGCCCCACACCGTCGCCATGTCGCCCTCCATGCGCGCCTCCATCACCGGCATCCGCTCCGCATACGGCTCCGGCGTCGCAGCCGCCATGCGCAGGAGGTCGTCCAGCTCCAGCAGCCGGATGTGCGGCCCGCCGTCGCGGCGCCGGGTGGAGGCGAGCCGCGCCCCGGGGATGAAGAGCGCCCGCATCGCGGCGGTGTCGCGCCGCTGCATGGACTCGAAGAACCGCTCCACCACGGCCCGCGGGAGGGTGTCGGCCTGCCCGGACGCCCGTCCCGCGGCGGTATCCCCCGCGGGCGAGAGGTGTGCGGCCACGACGCGCGCGAGTTCCGTGACGATCCGTCCCGGCGGGGCGCCGAGCGCGCCTCTCGCCGTGGTGTTCACCTGCAGCGCGACCGCGATCCGCCGGTCCGGCCAGTAGCGCATCTCGGTGAGGTATCCCGGCATGTACCCGCTGTGGCCCCAGCTGGGGCCCAGCGGCGTGGGGCTGACGATCACCCCCAGGCCGTATCGCGCTTCGCGGCCCAGCATCGGGGCCTCCACACCGTCCAGCACCTGGTCCAGCAGCGGAGGAGGGAAGGCCCGGCCCCCGTAGAGCGCTCGGGCCCACCTCGCCAGGTCCTCGGCCGTGGAGGCGAACCCGCCGCCCGCCCACTCGAACTGCGGGTTCACCACGAGCCGGCCGCCCGCGACCATGGCGTCGTGTCCGCCGAACGGGTTCCCGGGTCCGGCGTAGCCCTGCGCCAGCCCCGCGATCCGCGGGGTGTCGGAGGGGACGGTGTTGCGCAGGCCGAGCGGCCGGAGGAGCCGCTCCTCCACCTCCCGGTACAGGGGGCGGCCGGTGAGCCGCTCCAGGATCAGGCCGAGGACGATGTAGTTGGTGTCGGCGTAGCCCCACCCCTCTCCGGGAGCGAACGGCGCCGCGGTGTCGAACAGGTAGGACAGGCGCTGCTCGGGCGTCCAGCTCCGGTCGGGGTTCGCCGCCAGGTCGGCCTGGAAACGCGGGTCCATCTCGTAGCGGACCAGGCCGCTGGTGTGGTTCATCAACTGCCGGACCGTGATGCGCCGGGCGCTGGGGAGCCGGTCGAACCAGGGCTCCCGGCCCAGGTAGGTGGCGATGGGGGCGTCCAGTTGGAGGCTTCCCTCGCCGACGAGCTGCATCGCGACCGCCGCCACGTAGGTCTTGCCCACGCTCCCGGACAGCATGCGGTCCGAGGGCCGCATCGGCAGGCGGGCCGCCGTGTCGGACTGGCCGACCGCCAGCCCGAAGCTGGTCCCGTCGGGGAGGACGATGCCCACGGTGGCGCCGGGAAAGCGGCCGGCCCGGTGCACCGAGTCCAGCGCGGCCTGCACCGCGGTCACCAGGCCCGGCGGGACCCGGGCGGCCTCCCCCGGGGCCGGAGCGGGGGGGGAGGGCGGGGCTCCCCCACAGCCGGGGGCGAGGAGCAGCAGCGCGGCGAGCGCCGCGGCGTGGCGCGGCAGGGCGGAGGTCACCGGGACCCGGCGGCCCGGGTGGAGTCGGCCGGCGCCCCCTGCAGGCGGTCCGCCGCGGTCCGGATCATCCGCTGGAGGGCGGGGCGGTCCATCCACCGCCCGCCGACGGCCACCCCCTCGATGCGGCCGGTGTTGCGGATGTCCTGGAGCGGGTTCCCGGACACCAGCACCAGGTCCGCGCGCCGCCCCGGCTGGATGGTGCCCCACTCCGCCTCCGCCCCCAGGAACTCGGCGGGGTTGCGGGTGGCGGCCGAGAGCGCCTGGAAGGGCGTCAGCCCCGCGGCGACGAGGCTCTCCAGCTCCCGGTGCAGCGCCCAGCCGTAGACGTGGAACCACTCCGGCGAGTCCGAGCCGGCGAGGATCTTCCCACCCGAATCGGCGATCTCCCGGACCAGGCGGTTGCGCACCTCCACGTAGCGGCGGCGGCGGGCCTCCGTGCGCGCCCCGGCGTTGGCGGGGCTCCAGTACCGCTCACGCGCGCCGAGGTACGTGTCCCGGAACTTCGGCGGCATCATCTGCCAGTCGGGGCGCGACCGGATGTCCTCGTCGGACTCCTTCGCGGCGAAGGCGCGGTTGAACACTGTGAGCGTCGGCGTGGACCAGACACCCGCGCGTGCGGTGGCTCCCGCGACGCGGGACACCTTGGCGTCGTCCACGTGGTCCAGGCCCTCCCAGTTCTTCAGCTGGAAGACGTAGTGCCCGTCCACCGAGGTCCGCGAGGGGGCATGGTCGGCGAGGACCGCCGCGAAGTAGTTGTCCGGGTGCTCGATCTGCTGGCCCGCCTCCAGCGCGCGCGACAGCCCCACCTGCGGGTCCACGTGCCCCACCACCCGGATCCCGCGCCGCGCCGCCTCGTCCACGATGGCGTCGTACACCGGGCGGGTGATGTGCAGGGTGAGCTTCACGAAGTCGTATCCGGCGTCCGCCACCTCGCGGACCGCCGCCCGCGCTTCCTCCGGCGTCGTGACCACGCGGCCGTTCTCGTACTGCTTGCCGGCGAACTGGGGGCTCGCGACCCAGAGCTGGGGCCCCCGCAGCCGGCCGCTCTCCACGTCGCGCCGCAGCGCGAGGTGCTCCGGGGTCCCGATCATCAGCCGGGCCGCGGTGATGCCGTTGGCGAGCATCACCCCGAGCTCGTGGGGCGCCACCGAATCCGGGACCTCGCCATCGGAGTAGAGGTGCGTGTGCATGTCCGCCAGGCCGGGGATCAGGTACCTGCCCCGGCCGTCGATGCGGCGCGCTCCGGCGGGCACGGCCACGCTCCGGACCGGCCCCACCGCCACGATGCGCCCGTCGCGGACCAGGACCGTCGCGCCCCTCAGCACCGTGTCGGAGGTCATGGGCACCACCGCGACGTTCGTGATGGCGAGCGTCCCGCGCTCCAGGGCCCCGCGGGACGCCTGCGCCGGGGACTGCCGCGGGGCAGCGGCGCCCGCGAGGAGCGCGGCGAGCGCAAGGAGCGTCAGCCGCGCGGTCCGGCGCGTCGGGGGAAGCACGGGGGATGGCGCGGACGCCGCCGGTCCATGGCCGGGGTCGAGGCGAAGTGCGAGAAGGCGCATGCGAGGGCTCGGTTCGTGGAGCGACGGCTGCGGGCGAGGCGTACACGTAACGCGCACGCCTCCGAAACGGGAGCCGCAGGTGACGAAAGCCGCATGACAGGGACGAAGCGTGCGAACCCCGCCCTCAAGGCACCGACTCGCCGGTCCGCCGTCCCGGACGGGACGGTGGGCCGGCGAGTCGGGAGGACGCGACTCCGCTCCGGGTCAGGCGTGGATCACAGGCACTTCTCGAACGTGCGCGGGAAGCTGCCCCCTCCGGTCGCCCCCGAGGAGGGCGTGAACGAGTGCGTGCTATCGATCTTCCAGCCGGTGAGCGAGTTCTCGCTGTAGTACGCCGACGAGAGGTCCACCTCCGCGGTGGCGGGGTAGCCGTATGCAACGTCCTCGTCATAGGTCCAGCGCGACCAGGATCCGCTGCAGCGAGAACGGATGAAGACCTCCGCGAATACCTTGGAGCGCTGCACGTACTCGATCCCCTGCGACCATGCGCGCAGCCCGTAGATCTTGTACTTGGTGACCCGGCCGTTCAGCCAGTAGTCGTAGTAGCCGAAGAATATCTCCGAGCCGTAGTCATACTTCGCCACCCCCCCGCTCGGAGGGATCTGCGGTCCGCAGGGGCCTTCGGGGCACTGGTACTCGGTGTACTGCCGGGCATCGTCGCCCGGGTCCACGATCCCGTCGCCGCTGCAGCCGGCGAGCAGGAGGAGGGCGGCGGCGGTTGCCAGCTTCGAGCGTGTGCTTCGCATCTGGGACTCTCCTGGGGGGTGTGGAGCCGGGGCAAGAGGGGGCCGCGCGGAGGGCCCGGTCCACCTCCGTCGCGCCGTAGGATTGCTGCGGCGCCGCGGGTGGCTCAACGGCGCGGTTGCGAAGCGTGTGTCAGGGTCACCAAGCGTGACTGGGCCGACGTGGCTCGCAGTCGGCGCGGAAGGCTCGCCCGCCTCCCCGGGAGCGCGGCGGCCCGCCATCCGGAAGAGGATGACGGGCCGCCGTTCTGTCCGGGTGGCGCTCCGCTCCGGCTCGGACTAGTCGCACCGCTCCCTGGTGAGCTCGAAGGTGCCCCCTCCGGTCGAGCGCGGCTGCGGAGTGAAGGTGTGGGTGGACTTGATCCGCCACCCCACCCTGTAATACTGCGGGAGGGTTTCGGTCTCCCGATACACCGTCACGGTGCGGGCCTGGCCATTGTGGTAGACGCGATCTCTAGACCCACGCCAGTATGTGAAGGTGCCCACGCAGCTGGGTTGCTCGTAGATCACCAGAGCGACCTCGGATTCGTACATCCATTCGTTCCCCCATGAATACGCCTGGAACCTGTACCACTTCCCCGGCTCGCTCCCGCCGCCCGCGGTGTAGGTGTCGGTCTTCATGATGATCTCCGACCCGTAGTCGTGCGTCGCGATGCCCCCGCTGGGGGGGAGCTGCGGTCCGCAGGGCGAGGTCTCGCACTGGTACTCGGTGTACAGCCGGGCTTCATCGCCCGGACTCACGATTCCGTCGCCGCTGCAGCCTGCCAGCAGGAGCAGGGCGGCGGTGGTTGCCAGCTTCGAGCGTGTGCTTCGCATCTGGGACTCTCCTGAGGGGTGTGGAACCGGCGCCAGGGGAACGGTCGCGCGGAGGGCACCGTCCGCCTCCGTCGCGCCGGAGGGTTGCGGCGGTACGCCCGCCGACTCAATGCCGAGGTTGCGAAGCGCGCCTCCGGGATGACGAAGCGTGCGCGCAGAGGCGGTCCGCACCGTGTCGGGCTAGACACACTCCTGGTGGATGCGCTCGAAGTAGCCGCCCCCGCTCGCCCCCGGCAGCGGCGTGAACGTGTGCCTGGACTCCAGCCGCCACCCGGTCACGCTGCTCAGCGGAAAGGCGTCGCTCGCCCGCTGCACCTCCACGGTGCGGGGCTGGCCGTTGTGGAGCACCTGGTCCTCGGCGTAGCCCCACCGCCCCCACGCTCCCGCGCAGTTGGCTTGCCTGTCCACGATCATGACGACCTTGGACCTCTCCATGTACTCGTTCCCGCTGGAATAGGCCCGGAACGTGTAGCGCTTGCCCTTTTCCACCTGCGTGCTGGTGCGGTAGAAGGGAGCCGCTTCCACCCCGGTGTCCGAGCCGTAGTCGTGCGTCGCCACGCCCCCGCTGGGGGGGAGCTGCGGTCCGCAGGGCGAGGTCTCGCACTGGTACTCGGTGTATCGCCGGGTGTCGGCCCCGGGCTCCACGATTCCGTCTCCGCTGCAGCCTGCCAGCAGGAGCACGGTGACGGCGGGGGCGAGCTTCGACCGTGTGCTACGCATCTGGACTCTCCTGGGGAGGGTGATGGACCGGGAGGGACGGGGTTCCGTCGCGCCGTAGGGTTGCGGCGGCGCGCCGGGCCACTCAACGGGGAGGTTGCGAAGTGTGTGTCGGGGCGACGAAGCGTGACCGGGGACGTGGGTACGCTCACGCCTCCCGGAGCACGGCGTGGCGGTACGTGCCGTCCGCGGCCTCCCAGAGCGCATGCACGCGCCCCTGGGGGTCCACGGCCGTGAGCAGCTCGCTGTCGCGGGCCCCCGCATCCGGCCGGATGGGGACCGGCCGCGACCACCGGCGCCCGTCCCACGCAGCGTGCAGGTGCTCCGGGTCGGAGACGCCGTTCCGGAACCGCGCGAAGGTCGCGTGCACCCTGCCCCCGCCGTCCACGGCGAGGCGCGGCGAGTAGACGATGCGGCCGGCGCCGTCCGGCAACAGGTCCGCGGCAGGGGACCAGGAGCCGCGGCCCGCCCACACCGAGTGCAGGACCCGTGTGGGAAGCTTGCTACCGGATCCCTGGAGCCACAGGGCGTGCAGCCTGCCTGCGCGGTCCCAGGCGAGCTGCGGGAAGTACGCGTGGTCGCGCGGCACATGGTGGACCCGCTCCGGCGGGAGCCATCTCCCCTCCCGCCGGAGGCGGACCCAGACGTTCCCCGCGGACTCGCTGGCGCTCGCGAACACCGGGTGCACCCAGGCCCTCACGCCGGCCACCGCAAGGGTTCCGTCCGGTGCCGCGGCCAGGGCGAGGCTGGTCCCCACCTCCGCCAGCGTGTCGCGCACGGGAGGACCGCCGTCCGTCAGCGCCAGGTGTCTCAGCCCTTCCGTCGAGCCCCAGAGCACGTGGGTGCGCCGCCCGTCCCACGCGGCGGCCAGCTGCGCGCCGGCCTCCTGCACGCTGTCGCCCGGCCCGTCGGCCGCGGGCGCCCACTCGCCGCCCTCCGGGCCCAGGACGCGATGCACGACCCGCGTCCGGCCTCCTCCCCCTTCGCTCTCCTGCCACAGTGCGTGCACGGCACCGCCCGGAGCGGCCACGAGCTCCGGACCGGCGAGGCCGTTCACGCCCGCGCGCAGGACGACGGCGCGGCTCCACCCGTCCGCGGTCCGCGCTGCGTGCAGCAGCCGGTCGTACGTCCGGTCGCCGTCCGCGTCGTCCAGGAACAGCGCGTGGAGAGAGCCGCGCGGGCCGGCGATGAGCGCCGCAGCGAGGTGGTCGTTGGGCGAGAACGTGCCCGGGGGGAGCGCGACGACGTCCGGGGCGGACCAGGCGGGCTGCGCGGCGGCGCGCGGCCTGCGCTCCGGGTCCGCTTCGGGTCGGCACGCGCCCGCCGCGCCGAGCACGGCGGCGAGCACGACCCGCAGGCCGAGGCGCGAACGCCGGGGCTTCGCACTCTTCATTCGTCGTGGAGCGGGGTGTCATGGGCGGGAGCCGCTCGGGGTCCCGCGCGTCTCAGTGTTGCACGACCCGGGTCCGCGTCACGCGCCCGGCGTGGTCGATGTGTACGTCGAAGGAGTCGTGGTCGATGCGGAAGCCAGTCCACATCCCGACGAGATAGCTGTAGACGGCGGGGCGCCTGCCGAAGTCCGGCTCCCCCTGCAGTCGCACGGCCTCGTCCCGCCGCATCCCCGGCCGGATCACGGTCCGCCCTTCGCGGGGACGGCCCGGCCGCTCCCGGCCGTGCCCAGGAAGAGCTGGGCGAGCCGAGCAAGGTCCCGCTCGTCTATCGGGGTCCGGAGGTTCGACGCCACCGCGGCCACCACGCGCTCCCGCGGATAGACGACGAGAACGGCCCGTCCGCCGGTGCTCGCTCCGCCGTGGTGGTAGAAGGTCCGCCCTGCCGGGTCCGTGCCGATCCGCCAGCCGATCCCCACGACGGTCGGCTCGCCGGAGGCCAGGCGCTGCGGCGTGAACATCTCCAACAGCGACGCCTGCGAAAGGAATCCCGGACCCAGGAAGGCGGATCCGAGCCGGACCAGGTCCTCTGCGGTGGACAGGAATCCGCCGCTCGGCCACTTGTAGCTCACGTCGTCGTACGGGGCGTTGACGATGCGCATGCCCCGTCCGAGCTGGTAGAAGCCGGAGCGGCCCGCAACCACGCTGTCGCGGTGGTCCGCCACGGTGGACTGCATCCCGAGCGGGTGGAGCACCTCGCGCCGGACGAAGGAGAGGAACGGCTCGCCGGACGCCCCCTCGATGGCGACCCCCAGCAGGTTGTAGCCGTAGCTGGAGTAGAGGTACTTGGTTCCCGGAGTGAACTGAAGGGAGTCTGCGGCGAACACCTCCAGCCCGGCAGCCAGGGTCGGGAAGGCGCGCTGCCCTACCGGGTCGTCGGGCCGGTAGTGCCGGATGCCGGACTGGTGGCCGGCCAGCTGGCGGATGGTGATCGGATGCCGCTTCTCCGGGAAGACCGGGGTGTAGCGCCGGACGGGCGCGTCCAGCTCCATGCGGCCGGCATCCACGAGCCGCATCACGGCCGCCGCCGTGATCAGCTTGGACACGCTCCCGATCCGGAACCGGGTCGCGGGGGTGACCCGGACCTCGTTCTCCAGTTCGGCCAAGCCGAACCCTTCCGACCACACGATCCTGCCGTCCACCGCCACGGCGGCCGACATCCCCGGGGTCTGCACCCGGATCTCCTCCGACGATCCGTCCGGCCGCTGGGCAGGGACACGCCGGTCCATGAAGCCCCGCACGACCGCACGAGCGCCATCGAGCACCGCCGCTGGAGCCGCCGGTGCGGGGCGGGCTGCCGGGACCTGCATGGCCTGCAGCCGCGCGGGCGAGAAGCAGGCGACCGCGAGGAGCAACCAGACCGCCGCGCGCGTCGGCTCCGGCGGTCCGCGACGGGACCTGGTACGGCGAGAAGCCACCTGGCACCTCCGGGGCGATTTCGAGTCGATGCGGCCCGACCGGCTGCCTGACCGGCGAGGCCGCGGCCTGTGTCAGCAATCAGGCGTAGACGTAGCGCCCCGGCGTGCGGATCGGGGAGCCGGCAGTTGCGAGGCGCAGATGGAAGGGACGAAAGCCGCTGGACGAGCGCCGAAAAGTCGAGGGGCGGCAGGGCGGGAGGATTCGTGGCGCCCGGTCCACGGATCCCCCGCCGGAAGGGTCGAGGCGCGGGGAGCGGCCCCGCGGCCACCCGCTACCGCTATCTATCGTTGCATTCCGAAGCCTGGCTCGTGAAGCTGACGTCGGTGAGCCACGGGTAGCTGGACGACGCCTTGAAGAAGTGGGATGCCTTCACCCCGAAGCCGTCATGGCTCGTGGTCACGTAGCGGAACGACACCAGCGCCTTCCCGACCCCGTAGACCGTCTTCGATGCCGACCCGTGGACCCTGGCTTCCCCGGAATTGCAGTTGAGGTAGACGGTGGCGGTCGAGGAGACCGTCCCGTACGTGTACCGGTCGGAGTTGATGGTCGACCAGGATTTCCCGACGTGCGTGAATGCGGGACCCGAGCTGTTCGGGCCCGTCTGCGTCCAGCCCCACGAGTAGGTCGTGGTGGAGTTGCCGTCGTAGTGGGGAGTGACGGTGGTGCCCCCGCAGTTCGAGTCCGGGCACTGGAAGTCGGTGTAGGCCAGCGGTCCGGCGACGGGGGCGGTGAGCGCGCCGCCGTCGCAGCCCGGGAGCAGCGCGCAGACGGCGGAGGCGAGGAGGAGGTGAGTGGTTCGCATGGACCGGCTCCTGTGTGGGTGATGGCTGGGTGCGGAACGCACCCCGGGGTGCGCTCCGCACCCCGGTG
>DATABU010000429.1:0-4017 GCA_036259415.1 Longimicrobiaceae bacterium | reverse complement strand
CCTCCGTTAGCGGGCGTAGTGTGCCCGCTTACGGAGCCGCAGCCCGCCCCGAGCGCCAGCGAGGGGCACGCCCTACCCTGCCGTTCACCACCGCTCCAGCCAGACCGCAATCACTCGTAGCGCAGCGCCTCGATGGGGGCGAGGAGCGCGGCGCGGCGCGCGGGCCAGATCCCGAAGAACACCCCCACTCCGCCCGAGAAGAGCAGCGCGAGCCCCACCGCCCCGGAGGAGACCGGCGCGTTCCAGTCCGCCAGCACCCGCAGCGCCACCGAGCCGCCGGCCCCCAGCAGGAGCCCGATCACCCCGCCGGCCAGGCAGAGCACCAGCGCCTCGATGAGGAACTGGAGGAGGACGTCGCGGCGGCGCGCCCCCAGCGCCTTGCGGATCCCGATCTCCCGCGTGCGCTCGGTGACGGAGACCAGCATGATGTTCATGATGCCGATGCCGCCCACCAGGAGCGACACCGCCGCGATCCCCGCGAGCAGGAACGAGAAGGTGCGCGCCGTCTCCTGGAAGGTGTTCAGGAGCGTGGCCTGGTCGCGGATGCTGAAGTCGCCGGCCTCGCCGGGGCGGATGCGGTGCTCGCGGCGGAGGACCTCGTCGATGCGCACCATCGCGGCGTCCATCCGCGTCTCGTCCGCGGCCTGGACTGCGATGGACTGCACCCGGTCGCTGCCGAAGAGGCGGAAGCGGGCCGTCGCCATGGGGACGTAGACCTGCTCGTCGGGGTTGTTGAAGCCCTCGCCGCCCTTCTCGGCGAGCACCCCCACCACCTCGAAGGCGGCCCCGCCGATGCGGACCGTCTGCCCGACGAGCTGCGTGGTCTCGGCCACGCCCAGCCGCTCGCCGACGGCCGCGCCGAGCACCGCCACGCGGCGCCGCCCGCGCTCCTCGCCCTCGGTGAACAGCCGCCCGGCCGCGAGGCGGTGGTTGTTCACCGCGAAGAAGCTCGGCCAGGTGCCGATGGTGGTGCTGCTGGAGTTGCCGGAGCCGTACTCCACCTGCACGCGGCTCTGCATCTGCGGCGCCACGGCGGCGATGGCGTCGCCCGCCGCGTCGCGCAGCGCCTCGGCGTCGTCGGTGGTCAGCTCGGCGTCGCCGCGGTCCACCCCGCCGGACATCTGCTGGCCGGGGCGGACGGTGAGGACGTTGGTCCCCAGCCCCTGGAGGCGCTCCTGCACCGAGCGCTGCGCTCCCTCGCCCAGCGCCACCATGGTGATGACCGCGGCGATGCCGATGATGATGCCCAGCATGGTGAGGAAGGAGCGCATCTTGTTGGCGCGCACCGCCCCCAGCGCCACCCGGAAGATCTCGCCGATGAGCATGTCAGCCTCCCCGGCGCGAGCCGCCGCCCGTGGGGCCTCCGCCGCCGGGCATGATCCCGCCGCCGGCGCGCTGGCGCATGCGGTCGCTCACCTGCTGCTGCTCCTGCTTGAGTCGCGCGGCGGACATGAGCCGCACCCGCTCGCCCGCCTCCAGGCCCCCGAGCACCTCGGTGTGCTCCCAGTCGCTCACGCCCAGGGTGACGCGGCGCGCCTCCGGACCCGTCGCGCCCTCCACGAACACCACGCCGGGGCGCGTGCCGTCCGCGGAGCCCTGGCCGCCCGCGCGGCCGCCGCCGGGCCGCGAGCGGCACTCCCGCATCTTCGCGCGGTCCTCCCCGGCCAGTCCGGCGGGCCCGCCGGCGTCGCGCACCTTCTGCATCAGCGCGCGGCACTCGGGCGAGGCGTCGGGCGCCCCCGGGGGGCGGAGCGACGCCTGGACGGCCTCCGGGTCCAGCCCCAGCGCCTCGGCGGCGGTGCCGGCGTCGCGGACGCCGACCACCGCGCCGTTGGGCACCACCGTCGCGCCGGGGCGCCGCACCACCTGGATCTGCACGTCGGCGTTCATCCCCGGGCGCAGCAGGCCGTCGCGGTTCTCCAGGCGCACCAGGACGGGGAAGAGGGTGACGTTCTGCTCCACCACCGCCTGCGGCTCCACCTTCAGCACGGTGCCGGTGAAGGTGCGGCCCGGGTACGACTCCACCGTGACGCGCGCGGCCTGGCCGGGCTGCACCTGCCCCAGGTCGGTCTCGTCCACCTTCGCGCGCACCTGCACCTCCGACAGGTCGGCCATCTTCAGCAGCGTGGTGCCCCCGGAGACGTTGGAGGTCGCGGAGGCGATGATCTGCCCGGTCTCGGCGCCGCGCTCGATCACCGTCCCCGCGATGGGGGCGCGGATGGTGACGTCGCCGCTCCGCTGCCGCGCCAGCTCCAGGTTGGTCCGGGCGCGGACGAGCTGCGCCTGCGCGCTGGCCGCCTGCTGGACCGCCGCTTCGTACTCCTGCTGCGTGGCGACCTGGGCCTCGCGCAGCTCCTGCATGCGCCGCCGCTCGGCGCCGGCGGTGCTCACCGTCACCTGCGCCACGGACAGGTCGGCCTCGGCCTGGGCGAGCGCGTTGCTCACGTCGCGCGGGTCGATCTCGGCCAGCATGGAGCCGCGGGCCACCCGGTCGCCGGTCTCCACGTGCAGCGCCAGGATCTCGCCGGACGCCTTGGACTTCACCTCCACCACGCGGATCGGCTCGACCACGCCAGCGGCCTCCACGGCCACGTCCAGGTCGCGCCGCTCCACTGCGGCGGTCTCCGGCGCCGTGTCCGCCACCGCCTCGGCGGAGCCGCCGCACCCTGCCAGCGCGCCCGCCGCCGTCACCAGGGCGCCCAGGGCGAGCGCCTTCGCTCTCGTTCCAATCACCTTGCACCTCCCTGCGCCGCCGCGAGGGCGCGCGCGCTCCGGTTCCGTTGATCCTGTTCGATGAGCCCGTCGCGGAGGACCACCATCCGCTCGGCGTGCTCGGCCACCTCGTGCTCGTGGGTCACCACGATGACCGTCTGCCCCTCCTCGTGGAGCCGCCCGAAGAGCGCCAGGATCTCCTCGGAGGTCCGGGAGTCCAGCGCGCCGGTGGGCTCGTCCGCCAGGAGGATGGAGGGGCGCGTCACCAGCGCCCGCGCGATGGCGACGCGCTGCCGCTGCCCGCCCGACAGCTCGTTGGGGCGGTGGTCCATGCGGTCGCCCAGCTCCACCGAGCGGAGCGCCTCCGCCGCCCGCTCCCGCCGCTCCTTCCTCCCCACGCCGGCGTAGACCAGGGGGAGCTCCACGTTCTCCAGCGCGGTGGAGCGGGGGAGGAGGTTGAATGTCTGGAAGACGAAGCCGATCTCGCGGTTGCGGATGCGGGCCAGCTCGTCGTCGCTCATCCCGGCGACGGGGGTGCCGTTCAGCACGTACTCCCCGCCGGTGGGCGAGTCCAGGCACCCGACCAGGTTCATCAGCGTGCTCTTGCCGGAGCCGGACGGGCCCATGATGGCCACGTACTCGTTGCTGCCGATGTCCAGGTCCACGCCCCGGAGGGCGCGCACCGTCTCCACGCCCATGCGGTACTCCTTGGTGAGCCCGCGGATGCGGATCACCGCCCCCGCGCCGCTCACAGCTCCCTCCCGACCAGCGCCTCCAGCTCCGCCCGGGCGAGCTGGTAGTCGTAGCGGGCCGCGACCAGGTCGTTCTCGGCCTGGGTCACGGCGGTCTGCGAGGCGAGCCGGTCCAGCATGGTGGAGCTCCCCATCCGGTAGCGCTGGTCCTGCACGCGCAGGTCCTCCTCGGCCACCTGCACGGCCTCCCCGGCCAGGGTGATGCGCTGCTCGGCCAGCCGCAGCGCCGAGAGCGTGCGCTCCAGCTCGGCGCGGGCGGCGCGCCCGGCGTCGGCGAGCTGGACGCGGGCCACGTCGGCCTGCACCCGCGCGCGCTCCACGCTGGCCTCCCGCTGGAAGCCGTCGAAGATGGGGATGGAGACGCCCAGCCGCAGGTCCCAGTTGGCGCGCCCGTCCAGCGCCGGGTCCTGGTTGGCCCAGTCGGCGCCGGTTCCCAGGCTGATGGTGGGGCGGTACTGCGCCCGTGAGGCGGCCACCCCGGCCTCCGCGGCCGTGAGGCCCGCGGCCTCGGCGCGGACGCCGGGGGCCTGCGTGCCCACCAGCGCCGCCAGGC
>DATABU010000428.1:0-6465 GCA_036259415.1 Longimicrobiaceae bacterium | reverse complement strand
CCCCGGCAGTCCCTCCCCCCCGCGCGGCTCCGTCCTCCTGCTCCACACCGACCACCCCGAAAGCGTCCCCCTCCCCGACCTGCAACGCCTAGCCGCCCGTCTGCGCACGGCGCTGTCGCTCCCCGTGGCGCTGCGGCTGGGCGGGCCGGACCCGCTGCGGTCGCTCTACCTGGCGAGCCACGCGCGGGCGGCCGGATGCGGCGCCGTGCTCCTGGAGTGCCAGCCGCTGGCCGAGGGGCTGCGGGCGTTCCTGGCCCACCCGCTGGACCCCGCCGAGGAGTGGGTCCGCTGGCTCCAGCTGCGGGCGCCGGTGCCCGGCCAGTACCGCGACACCCTGCTGGCGACCATCCGCGCCGCGCCCGTCGCGCTGGACCTGACCGACCTGTGCAGCCGCATCGGGACGCCCATGCGGACGCTGGCGCACCGGCTCCGGCAGGCCGGGCTCCCCAAGCTGGAGCGATGGTACGACGGCTCCCGCGTCCTCCATGCCGAGCTGCAGCTCCAGCGCGACCCCTGCCTGGGCGTGGACCGGGTGGCGGAGCAGCTCGGCTATGCCGACGACCTGAGCTTCTCCAACCGCGCCTACCGGCTCTTCGGCGTCACTCCGGTGACCTCGCGCCGCCTGCTGGGGCTGGAGTGGCGCTTCCGGGAGTGGTGGCTCCGCGCCCGGCGATGAGCCGGGCGAACGGCAACGGTTTGCCGCCACGGATTTTGCCCGGTCCGGCGAACACTGTCATCTTGCGTCCGTACCTGGCAAGCCAAAACGGCCCAGCCGCCCACCCCATGCCCTCCCCCCGGATGGACCCCGCTTCACATCCTTCGCCGCCGGTCCCGGCGCTCACGGTGGAGTACCTCCGCCACTGGCGGCTCGTCCCGCGCCGGGACGCGGCGGGGCTCCGGGTGCTGGCCGACGGGCCGCCCGACCTCCAGGCGCTTGACGACCTGCGCTGGCTGCACGGCGGAGAGGAGCCGGCGGTGGAGATCGTGGGCGAGGACGAGATGGAAGCCGCGCTCCTCCGTGCCGAGGAGGAGCAGGCCGAGACCGCCGCCACGCTGATCGCTTCGCTGGGCGGCCCCGCCGACGCCGCGCCGGCCGAGTCCGGGGAGGGCGACCTGCTCGCACAGGCGCAGGAGGTCCCGGTGGTCCGGCTGGTGAACCTGCTCCTGATGGAGGCGCTGGAGGCCCGCGCCTCCGACCTGCACCTGGAGGCCGGGCGCGGAAGGGTGCAGGTGCGCTACCGGGTGGACGGCGTGCTGGTGGACGCGCCCTCGCCTCCGGCGGCGCTGGTCCCCGCGGTGGTGGGGCGCCTCAAGGTGATGGCCGAGCTGGACGTGGCCGAGCGGCGCCGCCCACAGGATGGTCGCGTGCGCCTGCGGCTTGAGGAGCGCTCGGTGGACGTGCGCGTGAGCACCCTTCCCACCCTGCACGGCGAGAGCGTCGTGCTACGCCTGCTGGAGTCGGAAGGGCGGCGGCTGGGGCTGGAGGACCTGGGGATGGCGCCCGACACGCGCGCCCGCTTCGAGGAGCTCCTCGCCTGCCCGCACGGCGTCCTCCTCACCACCGGACCGACCGGCAGCGGTAAGACCACCACCCTCTACGCCGCGCTGGAGCAGATCCGTACCGGGCGGGAAAAGATCGTCACCGTGGAGGACCCGGTGGAGTACGCGCTGGGCGGCGTGGCGCAGGTCCCGGTGAACCGCAAGGCGGGCGTCACCTTCGCCTCGGCGCTGCGCTCCATCCTCCGCCAGGACCCCGACGTGATCCTGGTGGGGGAGATGCGCGACACCGAGACCGCCGAGATCTGCGTGCAGGCGGCGCTCACCGGGCACCTGGTGCTCTCCACCCTGCACACCAACGACGCCGCCGGCGCCATCGTGCGGCTCACCGACCTGGAGGTGGAGCCGTACCTGGTGGCCAGCACGGTGGAGGGGGTGCTGGCGCAGCGGCTGGTGCGCGTCGTCTGCCGGCACTGCGCCGAGGAGCACCCACTCCCCCCGCCGGTGGCGCGCGAGATGGAGGCCGCCGGCTGCCCCGCGGAGCGCTTCCGCCGCGGGCGCGGCTGCCCCGAGTGCCGGGGGACCGGCTACCGCGGGCGCACCGGGGTCTACGAGCTCCTCGTGGTGGACGAGGAGGTCCGCACGGAGGTGCTCCGTGGCCGCGGCGTGGGCACGCTGCGCCAGATCGCGCTCGCCAACGGGATGCGCCCGCTGCGCTCCGACGGCTGGCGGCAGGTGGCGGCGGGCGTGACCACCCCCGAGGAGGTGCTGCGCGTGTCGCACGCCTGAGCTCCGGCACGGCTTCGAACTTCTACGGCGGGTTTGGGCGTGCCCCTCGCTGGCGCTCGGGTCGGGCTGCGCGCTGCGTAGGGCGGGATACGACTCCGCCCAACGCAGCCGAGCCCCGCGGAAACTGCCCCCGCGGGTCTCGGCCCTGCCGGGCGCGCATCCCTCACGCGGCCGCCCGAGCATGCTCCGGGCACCCCCGTCCGCCGCCGTCCCATCCACGTCACTCCGAGGCGCCATGAACCGCAACAACCGCAGCCGGGCCGGCTTCACCCTGATCGAGATCCTGGTCGTCATCCTGGTGCTGGGCGTGCTCGCCGCGCTGGTGGCGCCCAACGTGTTCCAGCACGTGGGCGCCTCCAGGACCACCGCCGCCAAGTCGCAGCTGGAACTGGTGGGCGCGGCGCTGGACGCGTACCGGCTGGACAACGACAGCTATCCCAGCTCCGAGCAGGGGCTGGGCGCGCTGCTGACGGCGCCGGCGGGCTCGCCCGCGCCGCGCAACTGGCGGGGCCCCTACCTCAAGAAGAGCGTCCCGGCCGATCCCTGGGGGAGCCCGTACGTCTACCGCAGCCCCGGCGCCGACCCCAAGCACGACTACGAGCTGCTGAGCTGGGGGCGCGACGGAAAGGAGGGCGGCACGGGCGAGGACGCGGACATCCGCAGCTGGGACTGAGCTGTGCCCACCTTCGCCTACCGCGCCGCCGACGCGCAGGGGAGAACGCTGCGCGGAGTGGAGGAGGCCGCGTCCGCGGGCGCGCTGGAGAGCCTGCTGGCCCGGAGGGGGCTGTTCGCCCTGGAGGTCCGGGCGCCGGCGGCGGAAGGGGACGCGCCGCGGCGGAGGTCGCCGTTCGCCTCCCGGCGCAACGACGTCACCGACTTCTTCACCACCTTCGCGGCGCTCCTCCAGGCGGGGCTCCCCCTGGACCGCTCGCTGGAGGTGGGGGTGCGCGGCGCCGCCCGCGCGGACGTCGCGGAGGCGGTGACCGCGGCGCGGCGGCGGGTGCGCGAGGGAGGCCGGCTCGCGGACGGGCTGGCCGAGTACCCGCGGCTCTTCCCCGCGGTGGCGGTCGGGCTGATCCGCGCCGCGGAGCGGGGCGGGCACCTGGACGCCGCCATGGGGCGCCTGGCCGGCTACCTTGAGCGGGAGCGCGCCCTCCGGGCCAGGGTGGTCTCCGCGATGATCTACCCGCTGCTGATGCTGGTCGTGGGGGGCGGCGCCATGGCGGTGCTCCTCCTCTTCGTCCTCCCGCGCTTCGTCGCCCTGCTCCAGGACTCCGGGAGCGAGCTCCCGCGCTCCACCGCGGTGCTGATCGGGGCCTCGCAGCTGCTGACCCGGGGCTTCCCCTGGCTGGCGGCGGGCGGGACCGCGCTGCTGGCCGCCGTCACCGCCTACCGCTCCACCGGGGAGGGAAGGGAGCGAGTGGACGGGCTCCTGCTGCGGGTACCGCTGCTGGGCGGCCTCCGGGCCCGGCACGCCACGGCGCGGCTCGCGAACACCCTCGCCACGCTGCTGGCGGGGGGCGTGCCGCTCCTGGCCGCGCTGGAGATCGCGCACGAGACCACCGGGGACGCCGCGGTGGGCGCGGACGTCCGCGCGGCGCGCGACGCGGTGCGCCGGGGCGAGGCGCTCTCGGCCGCGTTCGGCCGCTCGCGGGCCTTCCCCTACGCCTTCGTCCGGCTGGTGGAGGTCGGGGAGGAGACCGGGCAGCTGGACGCGCTGGTGGAGCGCGCGGGGACGCTGCTGGAGACCGAGCTGGAGCGGCGCCTGGAGCGCTCGGTGGCGCTGGTGGAGCCGGCGATGATCGTGGTCTTCGGGTGCGTCATCGGCTTCGTCGCGCTCGCCCTGCTGCAGGCGGTCTACGGGATCCATGCGGGAGAGTTCTGACGCCCGCCCCGCCGGCCGCCTCCGGAGCGAGGCCGGGCTCTCCCTGGTGGAGCTGGCGGTCGCCGTGTCCGTGCTGGGGCTGGCGCTGGCGCTCGCCGCGCCGGCCATGCCGCGGTCGCGCGCCGGTGCGTCAGCGGGAAATGCCCACGCTGAAGCCGATGTGGAACGTCAGCAGGTCCGTGTCGCTGCGCACGGGAAACAGCGTGATGGTGCCGTCCTCGTTGTCCTGGATGTCGCCCTCGCGCAGGTACTCGGCCTCGCCGTTGTTGTGGTAGCGCACGCCCAGGTCAATGCTCACCGGCCGCGAGCCGCCGCGCACGGGGATGTACAGCCCCGCCCCGCCGCCGTACGAGAAGCTCCAGTCGTCGAAGTTGGTGGTGGTGAAGTAGTCCTCGTCATCGTAGTACGAGGAGCTCTCCACGCTGGACGTGGTGGCCAGGTAGCTGTACCCCGCGTACCCGTTCACGTACGGCTTCAGCGTCCCGTCCGGCACGCCGATCTGCGGCCCCACGCCGATCCACGCGATGTTGTTGCTGGTGGTCAGGTCCACCAGGATGCGGCCGCCCAGGGTGGGGCTCAGCGGCACGCGCTGCCGCTCGTGCCCGTAGATGGCGAAGCCGCCGTCCACGCGCAGGGCCAGCCAGCCCTGGGGGTCCAGGGCGTGGATGTAGTGCAGGCTGGCACCCAGCCCCCCGTCCACGTAGTCGTGGAACTCGCCCTGCGGCTGGGCGATGGTAAAGCTGCCGCCGAAGAAGCCGCCCGTGGGGCGCTCCCCGTAGTACTCGTCGTCATAATCGCAGTCGCAGTCATCCTGCGCGTACACGGCCACGGGCGCGGCGATCAGCGCGGCGGCGGCCAGAAGGGCGAGCTTGAATCGCATGGTTCACCTCGGATGAGGATTGGCGGGTCGAAGATTCGGGGCCGGTGAACGGCTGTCCGGCGGAGGACGACGAGAGCAATGCCGGTGCCCTTGCTACCGAAAATGCAAGCAGATGCAATAGAATAACTTACAAGAACATGCCCGGATCCGCCGATGATCGGCCGCCCACTCTGGAGGACACCATGCCGACCACAGTCCACCCACGTGGACGGAGGGGGTACGAAGGACTGAAGGTACGAGGTCTGAACGCTGAAAGCCCGCTCCGATGCCGGGGAGCGGGCAATTCAACGCACTTTCGTACCTTCGTACCGTCAGAGGCCGAGCATCCGCTCCACGCGAGCTTCCAGCGAGGGCTTGGTGGCGCCGGCGATGGCGCTCTCCAGCAGGTCCGACAGTTCCTCCGCGAAGTCGTCGGGGTGGCGGCGCTTGATGCGCACCAGCGGCGCGAACGCCAGCATCACGGTGCGCGGACGGTCGTCGTCCTCCTCGGAGTCGTCGCCCTTCCACGACTCGGGGGTGCCGCCCGCCTGCCAGGGCTCCAGCTCCTGCTCGGGCTCTTCGGCCTCGGCCACCATGCCCGGGGGGAGCGCCTCCACGGGGATGGTCACGCCGACCATCGCCTGGATCTCCTTGTCCGGTTCGTCCGGCTCCTCGGCCATCAGCCCCAGCCGCACCGGGCCGCGGATGACCTGGTGCAGGATGACGATGGTTTCCGGCGGCAGGAACGCCCGGAACGACGGGTTCTCGTTGCCGTCCGCGTAAAAGGCGACCGGGATCAGGGCGGAGTCGTCGGTCAGCAGACCTTCGGGCTCCACCTCGCGCATCTCCAGGTCGACCGGCTCGTCCCGAAGGTAAACGTGCATCTTGTTTCCTGAGGCTCCCTTACGCTCGCGCCCGGCGCGGCCGGTCCGGTTGATCCCCAGCTTGCCGCGCACTCCTGCCTTGGTACCCTCCATCCGCCTTTGGTTCCGTACCGAGGGTGACACGGACGGCCTCACCCGTCGCCCCTGCGCCGCATTCAGCCCTCCTCGACGGCCGAGATGCCGTACATCAGTGGCAGGTCGGGCACGCCCGCGGGCACGCGGAAGCGGCGGCCCGGCTCCTCGCGCATCCCGTGGAACGGGTTCCAGCCATTGCCGTACGGCCACTCCCGCAGGCGTTCGATGCGCAGCCCGGCGTCGATCAGCGCCTGCGCCACCTCGTACACCCCCCACTGAAAGTCGAAGGAGCGGTGCGGGTTGCTGAACTCGCGCATCCCCTCCACGTATCCGCTCGGCGCCAGCCCGGCCGGCGAATCGCGCACGTAATCGCCCACGCCCGTCTCCGTCACGATGGGCTCGCCCCCGCTGGAGTACGGATAGGTGAGCCGCATCCGCTCGTCGAACATCGTGGCCGCGGGGTGGAACTCCACCAG
>DATABU010000427.1:0-2833 GCA_036259415.1 Longimicrobiaceae bacterium | reverse complement strand
CCCCGCCCGGCTGCCCGGGCGGGGCTCTCCCGCACGATCAGGCGAAGCTCAGGGCTCCTCCTCCGGGATGGGCGCGGTGTGCGGCTCCGGGCGCGGCCGGAGCGGGTCGTGCCGCACCGGGTCGTGCTCCTCCGCCGCCTTGGGGAAGAGCAGCGAGGCCGCGACCGAGGAGCCGAGCACCAGCGCGATCACCCCAAGCGAGAGCAGGATGGGAATCTTGTAGACGTCCACCAGCAGCATCTTGGCGCCCACGAAGACCAGCACCACCGCGAGCCCCAGCCTGAGGTAGTGGAACTTGTGGATCACGCCCGCCAGCAGGAAGTACAGGGCGCGCAGACCCAGGATGGCGAAGACGTTGGAGGTGTAGACCAGGAACGGGTCGCGGGTCACCGCGAAGATCGCCGGGATGGAGTCCACCGCGAAGATCAGGTCGGTGGTCTCCACTAGCACCAGCACCACGAAGAGCGGCGTGGCCGCCCTGCGCAGCTTCCCCCCGGGCGCCGCCGCCTGGCGCACGAAGAACTTCTGCCCGTGGTAGACGTTCGTGACCGGCATGGCGCGCCGGACCAGCCGGATCACCGGGTTGGACTCGGGCTCGATGTCGGTCTCCTCCTGGGTCGCCATGCGGATCCCGGTGAACACCAGGAAAGCGCCGAAGACGTAGATGATCCAGTGGAAGCGCTCGATGAGCACCGCCCCGGCGCCGATCATGGCCCCGCGCATCACCAGCGCGCCCAGGATGCCCCAGAACAGCACGCGGTGCTGGTACTTGGGCGGGACCTGGAAGTACGAGAAGATGAGGACGAAGACGAAGATGTTGTCGACCGAGAGCGCCTTCTCGATCAGGTAGCCGGTGAGGAACTCGAGCCCCTGCTGGGGCCCCATGAAGTGGTAGATGCCGTAGTTGAAGACCAGGGCGAGCGCGATCCAGAACGCGCTCCAGCCCGCCGCCTCCTTCATGGAGACCGCGTGGGCCTCCCGGTGGAACACGCCCAGGTCCAGTGCCAGCATCGCCAGCACGAAGGCGGTGAACCCGACGTACAGCCAGAGCTGGTCCATTTACCATCCGGAGGTTCGATATCTGCGGGCGCGGCGAACGCCGCGCCCGTACTCTGCCCGCGCGCGGCCTGGGCGTCCGCACGGACCGAGCCGCGTGGGACGCCGCCGTGTGCGGCTGCCGTCTCGGTGGGGTGCTACGCGGGAGGGCCGCGCGGGTACTCGGTGCGGCGGGAGGGCCGGTGGGGCGGCAGCGGGCGCCGCTCGGGGGCGGCGGCGCGGACGAGGATGGTGGAGGGCGGGAGCTCGGCCGGGGAGGCCGGGAGCGCCGCGGCGCCGTCCGGGAAGTCGGAGAGAAGGCGGCCGGCGGGGGCGCGCGCTCCGGAGTGCTGGACCCAGACGTGCCCGGTCTCGCCCTCGGACCGGATCTCCTCCGCGAACGCCACGCTCTGGTCCGCCCCGAAGCCGAGGAGCAGGAGCCAGAGGAGGACCCGGAGCCGGTTGTGCGGGTGCGCGCGCATGCGGACGAATCTACAGCGAGCGGGCACCCGCTCAAGGGTGCCCGCTCAGGCCAGGTCGTGGATGCGGTCACGCTCCAGCGCCGCGGCTGCCATCCGGCCGCACGCCCGCACCACGTGCACGAGCCCGCCGAAGCGCGGGTCGCGCGTGTGTCCGCGCAGGAAGCGGGCGTAGATCTGCTGGGCGATGACGGCGACCTTGAAGACGCCGTACACGTAGTGGAAGAGGATGCCGGCGACGTCGCGCCCGCTCCGCTCCGCGTACGCCTCCGCCACCCCGCGGCGGTCCAGGTTGCCCGGGAGCCAGGTGACCCCGAACTGCCGCAGCTCCGCCGGGTCTCCCGCCTCCGCCCAGTAGCCCAGCGTCGTCCCCAGGTCCATCAGCGGGTCGCCCACGGTCGCCATCTCCCAGTCCAGCACCGCCCGCACCCGCGCCGGGTCCGCCGGGTCCAGCACCAGGTTGTCGTACTTGTAGTCGCCGTGGACCAGCGCCGCGCCGCCCTCCGGCGGGAGGCTGCGGGCGAGCCACGCCGCGGCATCGTCCAGCTCCGGCACCGCGTCGGTCCGGGCGCGCTCCCAGCGCCGCGTCCACCCCTCCACCTGCCGCGCCGCGTACCCCTCCGGCCGCCCCAGCCCCTCCAGCCCCGCCGCGCGCGGGTCGAGGGCGTGGAGCTCCGCCAGCGTGTCCACCAGCGCCAGGCACACCGCGCGCATCCTTCCCGGGCCGAGCTCCACCCCCTCCGGCGGCCGGCTGCGGAGGATGATGCCCGGCACCCGCTCCATCAGGTAGAAGGGCGCGCCGAGGACCGCCGCGTCGCCGCAGAAGGCCAGCGGCCGCGGCACCCTGGGGTACACGGGCCGCAGCCTGGAGAGCACCCGGAACTCCCGCTCCACGTCGTGCCCCCCGCGCGCGTCCGCCCCGGGAGGCGGCCTGCGCAGCACCATCTCCCGGCCGCCCGCGCGCACCAGGTAGGTGAGGTTGGAGAACCCGCGCGGGAACTGCTCCACCGTCAGCGGCCCCGCCACGTCCGGCAGCGCCTCGCGCAGGTACGCCTCCAGCGCCCCCGCGTCCAGCTCCTCCCCGGGCCGCACCCCGCCCGGCCGGTCGACAGGATCAGGCTCGTGCATTCAACCGTCCGATGAGAGAGAGGAAGCCGCGTGTCCGGGCTCCCCTGCGTTGCGGTCGGGAGCGGGGCGGGTCTCCGGAAAGAGTCAATCCCCCACCCGGCCACCTCTCCCCCAACTCTTTCCTCCGACCCGCCCCACTCCCTCCCTGCGACCCTCCTGCCGGCCGCAGGTCTCCCCCTCTCCCCCTTGCG
>DATABU010000426.1:0-1883 GCA_036259415.1 Longimicrobiaceae bacterium | reverse complement strand
CTTCCCCACCAGCGCGGCGGCGGCGTCGCCCAGGCCGTTGTAGAGCATGGCCGCCACGGCCAGCGGCTTCGGGAAGACGAGCAGCGCCAGCGCGTACGCCACCGCCATGTAGGTGGCGCCCGCAAGGCCGTGGCGCTCGTGAGGGCGGAGCATGGTGCGGGTGAGGCGGAGGAAGTGGTAGCGCGGCCAGCGCAGCCGCAGCCGGGCGAAGTCCACGGCCAGCGCGACCGCGGCCGTGGGGACCAGCACCGCCACCGCCAGCGGGCGCGGGGCGAGCCAGACCAGGAGGGGGAGGACGACCGAGGCGAGGTGGAACGCCTTGCGCGACAGCTCTCTCTTCATCCCCTGGGCGGCGGGCGTGGACGGGGCGCGCTCGCGGGGAAGCTACACCCTCACCCCCCGCGGAGGAAGTCGACCAGCAGCCGGTTCACCCGCTCGGGCGCGTCCGCGGCCACCCAGTGGCTCGCCTCCGGGATCCGCTCCACGCGGATGCCGGGGACCCACTCGTCCAGCCCCTCGGTGAGCCGGACCACCAGGTGCGGGTCCTTCTCCCCCCAGACCAGGAGCGTGGGCGCGGAGATGGTGCGCACCTCCGGGCGGCCGCGCCGGACGAAGGCACGGTAGTAGTTCAGGGCGGCGGTGAGCGCGCCCGGGCGCGAGAACGCCTCCCGGTAGCGCTCCAGGTCGGCATCGGTGAAGGCGCCAGGACGCGCCGGCTCGGTGCGGAAGACACGCTCCAGCAGCGCGAAGTCGCCCGCGCGGAGCACCAGCTCGGGGACGGCGGGGAGCTGGAAGAAGCCGGCGTAGGCGGAGGCCAGCAGCTGGTCGGGCTTGACGATCTCGCGCGCGAAGGCGGCGGGGTGCGGCGCGTTCAGCACCACCAGCCGGTCCAGCAGCTCCGGGTGGAGCATGGCGAAGTACCAGGCCACCACCCCGCCCCAGTCGTGCCCCACCAGGTGCGCCCGCCCCGTCCCCAGGTGGCGGACCAGCCCCGCCACGTCCTCCACAAGCCTCTCCACCCGGTACGCATCCACTCCCCGCGGCTTGTCGGAGAGATTGTAGCCGCGCAGGTCCGGGGCGACGGCCCGGAACCCGGCCTCCGCCAGCGCCGGGATCTGCAGGCGCCACCCGTACCAGAACTCCGGGAAGCCGTGCAGCAGGAGCACGGGCGGCCCCGCCCCCGCCTCCACGTAGTGCAGCCGGACGCCGCCCACGACGGCCTCGCGGTGCTGCCAGGGCCCGGGCGCGGCGGCGTCGGTCATGGGAGCGCTGGACGGTTCGGGTGTGCGGGGCGTCAGTCGCCCAGGCGGACGTCGTCGTCCGCGACCGTGCGGCGGAACGACTCCTCGCGCAGCGCCTGCATCCGCGAGGGGGCGCGCACGTCGTAGGAGCGGTTGGTCAGGAGCACCGTCCACGCCTTCCGCTCCGGGTCGATCCAGAGAGAGGTGCCGGTCCAGCCGTTGTGCCCGACGGCGAGGGGGCGGGTGCAGGGCTCCTCCTCGGAGTGCGGCTCGTCCGGGCAGATGGCCACGAAGGCCAGGGTGCGCCGGCCGGCGCCGGGCTGCTGCCGCAGCATCTCGCGCGCCGTCTCCGGGCGCAGCACCCGGACGCCGTCCAGCTCGCCGCCGTTCGCGAGCATCGCGGCGAAGCGGGCCAGGTCGCCCGCGGTGGAGAAGAGGCCGGCGTTCCCGGCGATCCCACCCAGCCGGCGCGCCAGCAGGTCGTTGGGGCGGCCGCGGTACGGCTCGCCGCTGCTCAGGCGCAGCGTGGGGGCGCAGGCGGTGCACTCCTGCCCCGGGAGGAAGCGGGTGCGCGTCATCCCCAGCGGGCGCCATACCCGGCGCTCCAGGAAGCGGGGGAGCGGCTCGCCCGCCGCGCGCTCC
>DATABU010000425.1:0-3610 GCA_036259415.1 Longimicrobiaceae bacterium | reverse complement strand
GTACCCGCTCCGCTTCACCTGCATGGAGACGCGGCCGACGCGGGGCCCCAGCAGCTCCAGCAGGCGCAGGTCGCCGGAGACGCGGAGGTCCGGCACGCCCGTCACCGCGAGCGCCCCGGGCGAGGCCGCCAGCCGCTCGCGCAGGCCGTCCAGCCCGCCCGCCCCGCTCCACGCGCACGCCTCCGCCGCGGGCGGCGGGGCCGCGTCCAGGTGCAGGACGACGTCGTAGCGGTAGCGCACGACCTCGTTGTCGTACCCGCTCCGCTTCACCTGCATGGAGACGCGGCCGACGCGCGGCACGCGCGCGCGCAGCGCCGTCCACAGGCGAGGATCGAGAGCCAGCTCCCGCTCCTCGCGGACGCCGCGGCGGACCCGCGCCTCCAGGTGCTCCGCGGAGAGGTCGCCGGGCGCGCGGAACAGCTCCACGGAGGCGTGGAACGCGGGGAGGAGCGGCAGGGCGCGCACGTCGCCCACGAAGATCCGCCCGCCAGGGCGCAGCAGGGCCGCGGCCCCCTCCAGCACCCGGAGCAGGTAGTCCACCGAGGGGAAGTACTGGACGACCGAGTTGAGGACCACGGTGTCGAAGCCCTCGCCCTCCAGCCCCTCCAGCCGGTGCGCCGGTCCCCGGGAGAGCCGCACCTGGGGGAGCCCCCCCGAGTGGCGCCAGACCCGGTCCAGCGCGGCGGCGGAGAGGTCGGTGCCGTGGTACAGCGCGGTGTGCGGCGCGACGCGGGAGAGGAGCAGCCCCGTCCCGCAGCCGACCTCCAGCACGCGCTCCGGCCGCAGCGCCAGGATGCGCTCCACGGTGCGGTCCACCCACTCCCGCATCTCCGGCTCGGGGATCGGCTCGCCCGTGTAGCTGCTGTTCCACCCCACCAGGTCCAGCGCAGGGTCCTCCCCCCCGCGCTCCGGGGCCCCCGCGTAGGTCTCCTCGAACACCGTCTCCCAGGCGGCGACCTCCTCCGCGGCGCCCTCGCCGGGCTCCGGCGAACCGCTCTCCGGGAGGAGGTACGCGACCAGGCGGCGCTCGCCGGACCGATCCTCGCGCGCCAGGACCACGGCCTCGCGGACGCCCGGCTGCTCCCGCAGCGCGGCCTCGACCTCTCCCGGCTCCACGCGGAAGCCCCGGACCTTCACCTGGTGGTCGATGCGGCCCAGGTACTCCAGCGCGCCGCTCTCCAGCTCGCGCGCGCTGTCGCCCGTGCGGTACAGGCGCGCGCCGGGCTCGTCGGAGAACGGGTCGGGAACGAACTTCTCCGCGGTCAGCTCGGGCCGGCCCAGGTAGCCGCGCGCCACCTGCGCCCCGCCCAGGTGCAGCTCGCCGGGGGCGCCTGCGGGGACGGGCGCGCCCTCCGCGTCCAGCACGTGCGTCCGCGCCCCGGAGGTCGCCCGCCCGATGGGGACCGTCGCGCCGCGCTCCCCGGCGAACACGTGCGACGTGGCGTAGATGGTGGCCTCGGTGGGGCCGTACAGGTTCACCACCTCCGCGCCCGTCGCCGCCCTGGCCCGGGCCGCGGCCTCCGCCGGGAGCGCCTCGCCCCCGCAGAACAGGAGCCGGAGGGTGCGGCACGACTCCGCCACGCGCGGCTGCTCCAGAAGCGGGTGGAGGAGCGAGGGGACCAGCTGCAGCACGCTCACCCGCTCCCGCTCCAGCACGCGCAGCAGCTCCGCGGGGTCGCGGCCCGCCTCGGGCGGCGCCACCACCAGGGCCGCGCCCGAGGCGAGCGGAGCCCAGAACTCCCACACCGACGCGTCGAAGCCGGCGGGCGCCCGCTGGAGCACGCGGTCGACCGCGGCGAGCGGGAAGGCGTCCTGCATCCACGCCAGGTAGGCGGCGAGCGCCCGGTGGGGGACGGCCACGCCCTTGGGCCGTCCGGTGGAGCCCGAGGTGTAGATGACGTACGCCAGCTGCTCCGGGTCCACCTCCACCGCCGGGGGGTCGGCGCTCTCCGCGGCGATCCGCTCGCGCTGCGAGTCCAGGTCCACCCGCTCCCCCGCCCACGCGCCGCAGCGGTCAGCGAGGCCGCCCCGCGTCAGCAGCAGGGGGGCGCCGCTGTCCGCCAGCGTCCACGCCAGGCGCTCGGCGGGGTAGCCCGGCTCCAGCGGCACGTAGGCCGCCCCCGCGCGCAGCGTCGCCAGCATCGCGACGACCAGCTCCGCCGAGCGCTCCAGGCACACGCCGACGCGCCTCTCCGGCCCCACGCCCCGCGCGAGGAGGAAGCGCGCGAGCCGGTTGGCGGCCGCGTCCAGCTCCGCGCAGCTCAGCTCCACGCCGCCGGAGACCACCGCCACCGCGTCCGGGGTGCGCGCCGCCCGTGCCGCGACGGCGTCGTGCACGCACCGGCCGCGCGTCACTCCGTCCTCCCCGCCGAAGCTCCTCCCGGCGGAGAGGGGTTCGCCTTCAGCGGTGGCTCCACACGGCTCCGCAGGATTCGCCATCGGCTGGGAATGGGCGGTGGATGGCAAGCGGCCGGAGCACGATGGGCCGCGGGCGGGAGGATCCGGCGGACCCGGGAGACACGGCCCGGGCGCTGCACCCACTCGCCAGCAGTTCCGCCGTCCGGCGAAATACGTGCCGTGACCATATATTTCCGGCCTGAACCTAGAGCCCGGACAACGCCGCGTCAACCGACGCCACGAGTACTCGGGAGGCGTCCGGGGGCCCGTCGACTCTCCCGCCCCGGGACCCGGAGAGACGCGCCAGGGAGAAGGTGGGGACCCCGATCGGGCGGAGCATGCCCCGGAACGAAAACAGCCCCGCCGGAGGATCCGGCGGAGCTGCCCCGCTGTCGTGCCTGGGGTCAGGATGCGGAGAACGGCGGCTGCGCGGGGAGTGCCCGGGCGAGGCAAACCGGCGCGCCGATCACGAGCGGGGCGTATCCGACGCCCCTGACGACCTGCGGCTCACCGCGGGGCCGGACCTCCGGGGTCGGGCGCGGGTCAACCTTCCTGCCCAGCGCCCAAGGCGAGCGCCGCCCGAACGATCGCCCGCCGTTCCATCCGGGAGGCTACCTGGGATGCGACCGCGCCCGGACCCGCGCGATGAAGTACCATCCCGTGCCGAGTACGACCAGCAGGATCGGGATCCCACCGGGCTCGCTGTCCGCGTAGATCTTCCCGATCATGAGCACGAGCCCGACCGCGACGATCAGCACCGCCAGGATCCTGTGCACCTTAAGCTTCTCGAGCGTGTTCATCTTCGGCTCCTTCCTGGTGTCGAGTGCGATTCGCCCGCGTGCGGCGGGCGTCGTGCCGCGCCCCGTTCGGTTCCGCCCCGCCCCGGGCAGCACAGAGCACTTTGCAGTATAAAGCGCACGCGAGCCGCGCGCAAGACTCCGGGCGATCCGGTGCCGCGCACGCCCTGCCCCGGCTGGGGCGCCCGCGTGAGGGATGCGAGCGCGAAGCGGCGAGACCCGACAGCAGTTCCGTCGGGGCTCGCCTCCGTTGGGCACAGTCGTACCGTGCCCTACGGAGCCGCAGCCCGACCCGAGCGCCAGCGAGGGGCACGCCCGAACCCGCACTCGTTCAACGGACGGGGACTTCCGCCCTCCGCCCCGCCCGGCGACGCCAGAACTCGCTCTCCGGCCAGCGGCGCTCCTCGGCGTAGTAG
>DATABU010000424.1:0-3534 GCA_036259415.1 Longimicrobiaceae bacterium | reverse complement strand
CCCGGCGCGCCGTAGCGGCGCGCCGGGGCAGGCAGCGGGATCCCGGGGGCGGCGGGGCCCTCCGGCGGCGGGTCGGCCGGGCGGCGCCGGGCCCAGCGGACCGCGTCCGCGGCGAGCGGGGCGAAGAAGCAGAGGAGGAAGACGCGCAGGGACCCGGGCGCGGCGGTGAAGGCGGGGAGCAGCCCCACCGGCCCCAGGAACCAGAGCCAGCGCGCCACGCGGCGCGCCCTCACCCGCGGCTCAGCCCGCCCGCCGGCGGGAGGGGCGCCGTCCCTTGGCAGGCGCGGTGTCGATCAGCAGCGCCACCACCATCCCCACGATGGGCCAAAGCGTCCATTCGCCGCCGAACCAGTGCTGCACCGCCGAATACCAGAGCAGCGTGGTGGGGAGAAAGAGGAAGCCGAGCACCGGCCAGAGCAGGGTGTCGAACATCCCCCGGAACCAGTCGGTCAGGAACCAGAGCCCCAGGATCAGCGCGCGGGGGACGAACAGCGCGAGGAGCACGGCGAGACAGGGCATGAGGGCACCACCGGGTCGCTGGGTTCGCGGGGCGCCGCTCGGCGCCGCACCTGCGGTCCCTACGCGGCGGACGCCCCGCGCGTTTCGGGGAGCGCCGGCCTCAACGGTCCATGATCGGGAGGTACGCGCGCCACGGACCCACCGCCTCGCGGTACTGCTTCGCCATGACACGGGCCGTCTGCGCCAGGTGCGACAGGTCGTGGACGACCCACGTGGACAGCAGCTGCCGCAGCGTGACCGGGCCGAACTCGGGGTGCTCCCCCTCCAGGGCGAGCTCGGCGTCGGTGAGGCGCCACCCGGCGAGCGTCGCCAGGCTCTCCGCGCGGAGTCGCGCGAAGTCGTCGAGCAGGTCGGCGAGCGGCCGGCCCGGGTCGTCGCGGAGCATGGCGAAGCGGTCGAAGGGAGCGAAGCGCCGCTGCGGGCCCCGTTCGAGGATGAGCCGGGCGCGCGGGATCCAGTTGGCGCGCTCGGCGTGGGCCAGGTGGCCCACGATCACGTAGGGGCTCCACGTCTCCGGGCCCTCGTCCGCTCCGGTCCACCCGGGAGGGAGCCCGGCGAGCAGCGCGCGCAGGGCGTGCGGGGTGCGCTCCAGGACCGCGGCGCCGGTCTTGAGGTCGAAGTCCATGGGGGTCAACTCCGCGTGGCGGGGGGGGACGGGTGGCGCTCCTCCGCGTGGCCCCGGTACGCCTCCAGGGCGCTGCGCTCGACCCAGCACTCCGCCAGGCGCCCGTCCCGCACCGACCAGACGGCGATCCCGGTGAAGGAGATCGGGCGCGAATCCGGCTCCAGGCCGAAGATCCCGTTGTTCAGCCCGGAGCAGACCCACCTGGAGACCACCCGGTCGCCCGACGCGCTGGTGAAGACCTCCAGCGTCTCGTTCCTGGCGTCCAGGAGGAGCGCCTGGAAGTCCCTCACCCACGCCTTGAACTCCTCCCTCCCCCGGATCGTGCGGCCGCCCGAGGTGATCGCGTAGTCCCCGGTCATCAGCTCGTCGATGGCGTCCAGGTCGTGCGCCCCGCCCCACACCCGGGCGAAGAACTCCAGGGCGAGCGCCTCGGGCCGGCTCCGGGGCGCGGGACCCGGCGGCGCGGAGCCGTGCGCTTCGGCCGGAGGCGGAGCGCCCGCGGACCGCTCCCGCACCTCCTCGGAGGTGAGCCCGAAGATCGGCGGCGCGGACGCGCCCACCATCCCGAGCATCAGGTAGAGCTGTCCGCGGTGGTGGACCTCGTGCTCCACCATCGCGCGCAGCCACTTCCACACCGCCATGGAGACGCCGGCCGGCGTGACGCACCGCCGCCGCAGCTCCTCGTCCGCCAGGCCCCGGAAGACCTCCACGGACTCCGCGTGCATCTCCTCGAAGTAGCGGCGCACCGCTTCCGGCCCCGCCGCCAGCTCCGGGCCGTGCCCCGGGTAGCTGGAGGGCCGCCCCGCGACGTTCTCCGCGAACATGTACCGCTCCATCGCCGCCAGGTGGCGGACCAGGTCGCCGAAGCTGAAGCGCCCCGGGGCGTGCCGCCACTCCATGCGGTCGTCCGGGATCCGCTCGACCACCCGGCGCGTCCGCTGCCGGATGCCCTCGTAGTACTCCAGGAACCGCTCCATCGACTGGATCTCCATCTCCACCTCCGGATCGAGCGTTCTTGCCGGGGAACGGAGCACAACGTACAATTCGGCCGATGCGTCGCACAATGGCTAGAATGTACCTATGACAATGTGGACGCCCGAGATGGCCGGCACCGGCCCGAGCACCTACACCGCCATCGCGGACGCGCTGGAGCGCGACGTCGCGGCGGGCGCGCTCCGGGAGGGCGACCGGCTCCCGCCCCACCGCAAGCTGGCCCGCGCGCTCGGCGTGGCGGTCGGGACGGTGACCCGGGCCTACGCGGAGGCGGAGGCCCGCGGCCTGGTCCGCGGGGAGGTCGGGCGCGGGACCTTCGTCGGCGGGCGGAGCGCGGGAGGCCGGCCGCCGGGCGCGCGGGCCCCCGGGGCGTACGACCTCGCCGTCACCTGGCCGCTCCACGCGCTGGACCCGGACCTGGGCGCGGCGCTGCGGCGCCTCTCGCAGCGGGCGGACGTGGGGGAGCTCCTCCGCTATCCTCCCCCCGCGGGGCTCCCGCACCACCGCGCCGCCGGCGCCCTGTGGGCGCGGGAGCACGGCATGGCGGTGGAGGACGACCGGGTGCTGGTGTGCGCGGGGGTACAGCACGCCCTCTCCGTGGCGCTCGCCACGGTCGCCGCGCCGGGGGACGTGGTCGCGACGGAGGCGTTCACCTACCCGGCGTTCAAGGCGCTCGCCGCGGTCGGCCGCCTGCGGCTGGCCGGCGTCGCGATGGACGCCGAGGGGATGCTCCCCGAGGACTTCGAGGCCGTCTGCCGGACGCACCGGCCCCGGGCGCTTTACACGGTCCCCACCCTCCAGAACCCCACCGCGGGCGTGCTGGGCGAGGCGCGGCGGCGGGCGATCGCGGAGATCGCCGCGCGGCACGGGGTGACGATCGTGGAGGACGACGTCCACCGGCTCCTCCACCCCGACCCTCCCCCGGCGTTCGGCGCCCTCGCGCCGGAGGTCACCTGCACGGTCGTGAGCCTCTCCAAGGTGGTGACCGGGGCGCTCCGGACCGCCTACCTGGTCGCGCCGCGCGGCCTGGTGGAGCGCCTGTCCCACGCCGTCTGGGCGACCGCCTGGGCGGCGGCCCCGCTCACGGCCGAGGTCGCCGCGGCGTGGATCGAGGACGGGACGGCGGCGGCGACCATGCGGCGCAAGCGCAGGGAGGCCGCCGCGCGCCAGGAGATCGCGCGGAGCCTGCTGGCGGGATGCACCTTCCGGACGGCCCCGCACGCGTACCACCTCTGGCTGGAGCTGCCGGAGGGGTGGGGCGGATCCGACTTCGCCCTGGCGGCGGCGCGGCGCGGGGTCCTGGTCACGCCGGGGGAGGCGTTCGCGACCGACCGCGGGACCGGCGCCGGCGCCGTGCGCGTGAGCCTCACCGGGACCGACACGCGGGAGGAGCTGCG
>DATABU010000423.1:0-12229 GCA_036259415.1 Longimicrobiaceae bacterium | reverse complement strand
GCCGCCGCCGCCGCCGCCGCCCCCGCAGTCGGGCGCGCTCTCGGCGGGGCCGGTGGGCGCGGCGCAGGGCTGGACGGTGATGGGCTCCAGCATGCACGCGCTGCTGACGCACCCCTGGGCCACGGCGTCGCCCGTCGCGGAGGCCGTCGTGGCGCGGACGACGCCGAAGCGGCGGTCGAGGTGCTCCACGGCCGCGCGGGTGGCGGGGACGACGCACCGCGCCACGTACACCGGGTCGGCGCCCGGCGCCTGGACGACGTAGCGGTACTCCGCCGTTGCCCCGCCTGCCGGCAGCGCGGCGCGCGGGACCGCCACGGCGGCGCGCCCGTAGCGGTAGCGGTGCGGCCCGCCCTCCGCGCGCACGCTCCAGGCGCAGGGAAAGCGCACCGCCTCGCCCTCGCGCAGGCGCGCGGCCGCGCCATCCAGATCGGGCGCCACCAGCCGCGCGTCGCCGCACGCCACGAGCACGGCCAGCATCGCCCCCGCGCCCAGCCTCGTCCTCCACACGTCGCACCCTCCTTGACGGCGGTCCGCGTCCGGGATCTTCCTCCTCAAGTAAACGTTCCAACGGAGCGCGTCAACACAGAATTCGCGAGCAGCACGAAAGCGGCCACGGGCGAGACGCGCGCCGACACGAGAAAGCGGCCCCCTCCCGATCACCGGGAGAGGGCCGCGTCGTCTTCGGACTGGGCACCGGGCACTCGGCCCTGGGCACTCCGCCCCTAGTCCCCCGCCAGCCGCTGGTCGACCTCCTCGGACGCCTCGAAGCGCTGGTCCATCGAGGCGCCGGTGCGGAGCACCTCGCGGATGACGGACGCCCGCGAGTCGGCGTCGTCGGCCTGATCGCGGAAGCGGTCGGCCGAGCGGGCGTTCCCCCGCTCGGCCATCCGCCGCTCCATCCGGCGCGCCATCGCCGCCCGCTCCTTCAGCGACTGGAGCGCCGTCCACAGCGCGCCCTCGACGGCCCCCGCCTGCTCGTGCAGGAGCGTGTCGGAGCCGAACGCGTGCCCCACCCGGCAGCGGAAGCGCACCACCTCGCCCTCCTGGATCTCGAAGAGCGACCCGTGGCACGAGGGGCAGCTGTACCCGGACGGCGTCCCCGGGCGCTCGTCGCCCTCGAGCGCGGCGGCCTCCAGCTCGGCGATCCCCACCTCCAGGTCGTCGCGGGGCTCGGAGACGGCCTCCGCCGGCGGGAGGGGCTCGTCGACCAGCGCGGCCAGGAGCGCCGCGATCCCGGCGGCCGGGACGACGTGGTCGACGTCGACGTTCTGGATGGCGCTGGCGGGCATCCCCGCGTACATCGCGTCTTCGGGGTCCTGCACCACGGTGAGCCCCCCGTGGCGCCGCACCGCCGCCAGCCCCGCCGTCCCGTCGTCGAGGTTCCCCGAGAGCACCACCCCGATCACCCGCGCCCCGTACGCCCGCGCCGCCGAGCGGAAGAGGGGGTCGACCGCCGGGCGGTGCCCGTTCTCGCGGGGGCCGCGGCTCAGGCGCACGTGCCCGTGCTGGAGGGTGAGGTGGCGGTCGGGGGGGGCCACGTAGATCACCCCGTGGCGGATCATC
This sequence comes from Longimicrobiaceae bacterium, assembly GCA_036259415.1. Taxonomy (GTDB): domain Bacteria; phylum Gemmatimonadota; class Gemmatimonadetes; order Longimicrobiales; family Longimicrobiaceae; genus JAFAYN01. Next base: position 10,666 of record DATABU010000423.1, on the reverse strand, counting down.
GTCCCGTCCTCGGGGTGGACCGCGGGGAAGCGCCCGCTGCGCAGGAGGATCTGCGGGAGGAAGGAGGTGCTGTCGGAGGGGAAGTGGACCACCGTGAAGACCGCCGCCTCCAGCTGCGGCGGGAGCGCCGCCACGATCCGCTGCAGCGCCTGGACGCCCCCCGCCGACCCCCCGATCACGATGATGTCGCGCCCCGCCAAGTCTCCTCCTCGCTCGCGCCCGCCGCCTTTTCCGGGGGCCGTCCGGCCCCGCGACGGCCATGGGCGCAAGAGGCGTGCGCGAGCGCCGCGCACGTCGCGCTTCTTGCAATGCTCTCGGCGGTGAAGGCTCACCGGTCGCCCAGGGGGTGGAACCATGATCACGGAAGCTGAACGGCAGCAGCGGGTTATCGACCGGGAGACGCGGCGCTCGTCGGAGCGCCTGTCGCGCGACTCCGAAGCCGAGCGGGCGGCGTCGGAGGAGGGCCGGCAGGAGGCGGAGCGGTGGCGCGAGGGCGCCGAGAACGAGCGCCTGGGCGCCGAGCTCGGCCGCGAGGGGGCGGACGTCGAGCGGCGGCTGGAAGCCGAGGCGATGCGCGACGAGATCGACGGGATGAAGGCGCGGCTCGACGCGCTGGAGCCCCCCGCCGCGCTTGACGCGCCCCCCGGCCGGCGGGATATTCCCCGGTGAGCGCACCCGTGCGCTCCGTCCGCTCCCTCTCCCCGCGGCCCGTGTCCGAGCCCCGTCCCGCCCCCCCCGGCGCGTCCCCCCCCGCGGTGGTCGCCATCGGCGCCTCCATGGGCGGGGTGACGGCGCTGCAGGAGGTGCTGGGGGCGCTCCCCGCCGGCCTCCCGGCCGCCGTCCTGGTGGTGCAGCACCTCGACCCCAGCCGGAGCAGCGCCCTGGCGCAAATCCTCGACCGGTGCGGCCCCCTGGCCGTGGCCGAGGCCGCCGGGGGCGAGACCCTCGAGGCGGGGCGCGTCTACGTGGCCCCCCCGGGGCGGCACCTGGTGATGGAGCCCGGCGGGCGGCTGGCGCTCTCCGACGCGCCCCAGGTGCGCCACTCGCGCCCGTCGGCCGACACCCTCTTCCTCTCGGTGGCCGAGCACGCGCGCGGCCCCGTGGTGGCCGTCGTGCTCACCGGCTTCCAGAGCGACGGGAGCGGGGGGGTCGACGCGGTCCGGGCGCGCGGCGGCACCGTCATTGCCCAGGACGAGGCGACTTCGCAGGCCTTCGGGATGCCGGGGAGCGCCATCGCCACCGGGGCAGTGCACCACGTCCTCCCCCTCCCCGAGATCGCGCCGATGATCGTCCGGCTCGTCGAAACACCTTGAAGGACCGCATGTCCAGCGCCCCCCCGCAGACCGACCCCGAGTTCGAGACCCTCCTGGAGTTCGTCCGCGACGAGCGCGGATTCGATTTCACCGGCTACAAGCGCTCGTCGCTGACGCGGCGGGTGATCAAGCGGATGGCGGAGGTGGGGGTGGAGGGCTTCGCCGAATACCGCGACTTCCTGGCGCGGCACCCCGGCGAGTTCACCGCCCTCTTCAACACCATCCTGATCAACGTCACCTCCTTCTGGAGGGACCCCGACGCCTGGGAGGCGCTGGTCCGCGACCACCTCCCCGCGCTGCTGGCCGCCCGCGACGAGGCGGGGCAGGTGCGGGTGTGGAGCGCGGGGTGCGCCTCGGGCGAGGAGACGTACACGTTGGTGATGGTGCTGGCCGAAGCGCTGGGCGTCGAGGCCTTCCGCGAGCGGGTGAAGATCTACGCCACCGACGTCGACGCCGAGGCGCTGGCGCAGGCCCGGCAGGCCTCGTACGACGCCCGCGACCTCGAGGCCGTCCCCGAGGCGCTGCGGGAGAAGTACTTCGAGGCCGCGGGCGGGCGCTTCGTCTTCCGCGCCGACCTCCGCCGGCTGGTGATCTTCGGGCGCCACGACCTGGTCCGCGACCCCCCGATCTCGCACCTGGACCTCCTGGTCTCGCGCAACGCGCTGATGTACTTCAACGCCCAGGTCCAGGCGCGGATCCTCAACCGCTTCCACTTCGCCCTCTCCGACGGCGGCCTCCTCTTCATGGGGAAGGCCGAGATGATGCGCGCCCACGGCGACCTCTTCCGCCCCGTCGACCTCAAGGCGCGGATCTTCGGGAAGGTGGCGCGGGGGGCGTCGCTGCGCGAGCGGCTCCTCCTCATGGCGCCCTCCGGCGGCGACGGGGCCGAGAAGCTCAAGGGGCAGGTGCGGCTCCGCGAGGCCGCCCTCGACGCGCACAACGCGGCGCAGCTCGTCGTCGACACCCGGGGGGGGCTGGCGGTGGCCAACGCGCGGGCGCGCCACCTCTTCGGCCTCGCCCCCGCCGACCTGGGGCGCCCCCTGCGCGACCTCACCGTCTCGTACCGCCCGGTGGAGCTGCGGTCGCGGATCGAGGAGGTGCTCGCCAGCCGGGTGGCCGACACCGTCCCCGCGGTCGAGCTCCCGCTCCCGGACGGCGAGCCCCACGTCTTCGACGTCCAGGTGGTTCCCCTCCTGGGCCCCGACAGGGCGCCGCTGGGCGTGTCGGTGACCTTCGTCGACATCACCGGCTACCAGCGCCTCCAGGCCGAGCTGCAGCAGACGCACCAGGAGCTGGAGACGGCGTTCGAGGAGCTGCAGAGCACCAACGAGGAGCTGGAGACCACCAACGAGGAGCTCCAGAGCACCATCGAGGAGCTGGAGACCACCAACGAGGAGCTCCAGAGCACCAACGAGGAGCTGGAGACCATGAACGAGGAGCTCCAGAGCACCAACGAGGAGCTGGAGACCCTCAACGACGAGCTGCACCGGCGCACCTCCGAGCTGAACGACGCCAGCGCCTACGTCAACTCCATCCTCGCCAGCCTGCGCGTGGCGGTGGCCGTGCTCGACCGCGGCTCCGACGTCCGGCTCTGGAATCAGCGGGCCGAGGACCTGTGGGGGCTGCGGGCCGGGGAGGTGATGGGGCAGGCCCTCCAGAACCTGGACATCGGGCTCCCGGTGGAGCGGCTCAGGGGGCCCATCCGCGCCTGCATGGACGAGCGCTCCCCGTACGAGGCGCTGGTGCTGGACGCAGTGAACCGGCGGGGGAAGCCCGTCCGCTGCCGCGTGACCTGCGCCCCGCTGCTGGGCGAGGGGGAAGTGGTGCTGGGGGCGGTGCTGCTGATGGAGGAGTGGAAGGACGGGCAGGCGGAGCCCTGACCCCCACGGACGGCCCGGGCCTTGCGTTCGTTTCCCCCCGCAGGCACTCGACATCCTCCAGGAACACCTGATGCAAGCGGACGAGATCGTCCACCGCCAGATCGACTCGGCGCAGCGTCGCATGGACGAGCTGCACCGGCGCACCCTCGGGGCGCCGCCGGAAGCGCAGCCGTTCGTGGACGAGGCGCTCCACGAGCTGCAGACGACCATCGAGGAGCTGCAGGTCAGCGAGGAGGAGCTGCGCCAGCAGAACGAGACGCTGGCGGAGTCCCGCGAGGAGCTGGAGGCCGAGCGGCACCGCTACCGCGACCTCTTCCACTTCGCCCCCGACGCGTACTTCGTCACCGACCTGGACGGGGTGGTCCGCGAGGCCAACCACGCCGCGGCCGCCCTGCTGCACGTCCGCGAGTCCACGCTGCGGGGCAAGCCGCTGGCGGTGTTCGTGGAGGCGGAGCAGCGGCGCGACTTCCGCACCCGGCTCGCCCGCCTGGCCGCCGAGGAGCGGGTGGACCACTGGGAGCTGCGCCTCCAGGCGCGCGGGGGCGAGCCGGTGGAGGTCTCCTGCACGGTGGCGCTGCTGCCCGGCCGCAACGGCGTCCCCGGGGGGCTGCGCTGGCTGGTGCGCGACGTCACCGACCAGCGGCGCGCCGAGGAGGCGGCCCGCCGGCTGGAGACGGAGCACGCCGCCCGGGAGCGCAGCGAGGCGATCCTGGAGAGCATCGCCGACGGCTTCCTGGCCATCGACGCCGAGTGGCGGCTCACCTACCTGAACCGGGCCGCCGAGTTCCTGCTGCACTGCGACCGCGCGGAGGTGCTGGGCCAGCCGGTGGGCGTGATCTTCGCCGAGGAGGCGCACCCGACCCTGTACCGCGAGCTGCGGCGCGCGGCGCGCGAGCACGACGTGGCCGAGCTCGAGGAGTTCCACGCCCGGCTGGCCTCGTGGCTGGAGTTCCGCGTCTTCCCCTCCCCCGAGGGCTTCACCCTGCACGTCCGCGACGTCACCGAGCAGAAGGTCATCCAGGCGGAGCTGCGCGCCAGCGAGGAGCGGCTCCGGGTGGCGCTCCAGGCGGCGGGGATGGCGCACTGGGACTGGGACCTGCGGAGCGGGACCGTGCTCTGGAACCCCGAGCACAACCGCATGGTGGGGCTCCCGCCCGACCAGGCGCGGGGGAGCGTCCCCGAGTTCGTGGAGCGCGTCCACCCGGCCGACCGCAGCACGGTGTCGGGCGCCCTGGCGCACGCCGCCCGCACCGGCGAGGACTACCGGACCGACTTCCGCATCCTCGACCCCCGCGGGGAGGAGCGCTGGCTGGCCGCGTACGGCCGCGTGCTCACCGGGGAGGACGGCCGGCCGGCGCGCATGGTGGGGGTGATCCGCGACGCCACCGGCGAGCGCCGGCGCGACGACGCGGACCGCTTCCTGGGGCGGGTGAGCGACGTGCTGGCCTCGTCGCTGGACTACGGGAGCACGCTGCAGAGCGTGGCCACGCTCTGCGCGGGCGCGCTGGCCGACTTCTGCCTGGTGCAGGTGGAGGAGGAGGGGAGGATCGAGGCGCTGGGCGTGGCGCACGCGGACGCCCGCCGCGCCGAGATCCTGCGCGGGCTGGTGCGCCGCTTCCCCGCCGCGCCCGGCGGCGCCGACCCGGCCGCGCAGGTGCTGCGCACCGGCGAGCCGCAGGTCCTGGGCGGGGGGCCGGAGCCGCTCCCGGCGCGGGTGGGCTCGTCCCCCGAGCACCAGGAGATGCTGCGCGACCTGGACCTGGCGAGCATGCTGGTGGTGCCGCTCCAGGCCCGCGGGCGCACGCTGGGCGTGCTCACGATGGGACGCACCGGGGCGGCGCCCGCCTACGGCGAGGCGGACCTGGCGACGGCGCAGGAGGTGGCCCGCCGCGCCGCGCTGGCCGTGGACAACGCCCGGCTCTACGCCGAGGCGCGCGAGGCGGCCCGCGCCCGCGACGAGGTGCTGGCGGTGGTGTCGCACGACCTGCGCAACCCCCTGCACGCGGTGCTCCTGGCGGCCACGGTGCTGCAGGAGTTCACCGACCCGGAGGGGTGGACGGAGCGCGACCGCAAGCAGGTGGAGGTGATCCGCCGCTCCGCCGAGCAGATGAGCACGCTGATCCAGGACCTGGTGGAGGTGATCTCGCTGGAGTCCAGCGCGCCCGCCCTGCAGCGCATCCGCCTGGACCCGGAGCTGCTGGTGCAGGGGGTGGCGGAGCTCTTCCAGGCGCTCGCCGCCGAGAAGGAGGTCCGGCTGGTGGTGGAGACGGCGCCCCGGCTCCCCGCGGTGGAGGCTGACCGCGGGCGGCTCCTGCAGGTCTTCTCCAACCTGGTGGGGAACGCCCTCAAGTACACCCCGGCGGGGGGGACGGTCACCGTGCGCGCCGCGCCGTCGGAGGGCGCGGTCCGCTTCTCGGTGGCGGACACGGGCCCGGGGATCCCGGCGGAGCACCTCACGCGCGTCTTCGACCGCTTCTGGCGCGCCCGGCAGGGCGAGCGCGGCGGGCTGGGGCTCGGCCTCGCCATCGCCCGGGGGATCGTGGAGGCGCACGGCGGCCGCATCGGCGTGGAGAGCGTGCCGGGCGAGGGCGCGGAGTTCCACTTCACCGTCCCCGCGCTCCCGTTCTGAAGGGATCCGGACGGTCGGGGGGTTTGGGCGTGCCCCTCGCTGGCGCTCGGGTCGGGCTGCGGCTCCGTAGGGCAGCAAACGACGCTGCCCAACGGAGGCGAGCCCCGCCAAACTACCGGCGGGTCTCGCCGCTTCGCGCTCGCATCCCTCACGCGGACGCCCAGCCGGGGCAGGTTGGGAGGGGGCCGCGGCGGGTGGAAACACGACCGCCCCGGACCGATCGGTCCGGGGCGGTCTCGCGTTCGTGCCGGAAACGGTCCGCTCAGGCGGCGACCGCCTTGGCGGGGCGGACCAGGACGTTCGACGCCGCGGCGAAGAAGGGCTTGGTGCTGGGCGAGTCCTTCAGCTTCAGCTCCAGCAGGCGGCTCCCGTCGCCCGTGCGCCCCAGCACCTTCACCACCTCCGCCGTCCCGCCCACACAGAACACCTCGTCGCCCGCGCAGGGCTGCCGCTCGGCGCCCGTCGGCCAGTCCGGGTGGGCCTCGCGGTTGACGTAAACGTCCTCCTCGCGGATCCGATTCGAACCGTTTCCGTTCATGTCGGTACTCCTTTGTGTGGCGGCGCGGGGGGCCTGCCCGGGGCGGCAGGGGGCCCGTCCGCGAGATGGTCTGGCCGGGAGCGCGGCCTCGCCGGCGGCGGGGGCGCGTGGGCAAACGCGGGCCGCGGCGACACTTCCCCGGGATCGGCCGGACGGGTGCGCCCGCGGGGCGCTGGAGACGCTCCGCGGGCGGGTGGTCCGGCCGGGGCGCACGGGGGCGCTCCGGTGTCACCGGCGCTTACACCGGAAATCGGGAAATGTTTCACGCCCTCCCGTGCCCCGCGGGACCACCCGCCGCGGCGCGCGCGCGGCCTACGCCGTGGCGGGAGCCCCGGCCATGCCCCGCAGCAGGTCGCCCGCCCGGCGGAAGAAGCTCTGCACCGCCTGCCGCTGGCTCAGCATCGGCTGCGAGGGCTGCACGGACTGCGCGGCCTGCTCCAGCTGGCTCGCCTGCGAGTCCAGGGCGGGGAACCGCTGGTCCTGGATCGCGCCCAGCAGCGTCGCCAGGGAGGCGAAGGCGGTCCGCGTCATCCCCGCGTGCTCGCTGGACGTCTCGGGGGTCTGCACCAGGCGCTCGGCGGCCTGCCGGGCGTCCTGCACCTGCGCCTGCACGTCCACCCCGGCCATGTTCGGGTCCTGGAGCACCGCCTCGGCCGAGGCGACCAGGCGCTGGATGCAGTCGCTGGTGTACCGGTGGTCCAGGCTCATGGCCGCCGCGTCCTGCGGCGCGCAGGTGCTCGTGTACTGCTGCACGGCGGCCGGCGTCGCCGCGGCAATGGCGCCGCCCGTCGTGTCGGTCGCCGGCGGCGCGGCCGGAGACATCGCGGGGTCGGTGACCACCGCCGCGGGGTCCGTCGCCGCCTGCGTGTCGTCGTCCAGCCACTCCCACAGCAGCCAGCCGAGGAGGAGCAGGGCGAGGAGCCCGAGGATCCAGGGCCAGATGGAACCGCCTTTTCGTTCGATGTCGATGTCGGCCATTCCGTAGCCTCCTTGTTGCGGTTCGGATTGTCTCCACCGGCCCGCACGGCGGACCCGCCTGCCGGACGGGACGGCGAGCCGAAGCGCCCACCCCGTCCAACCCGGCTCCATCGCGGTTGCAACAACCGGTCCGAACGGGTGTCGCCGCTATCCGCCCTCCACGCCGCCCGCGGCCCGCAGCAGCACCGCCCCGGGCCCCTCCGTCTCCAGCACCCCGTCGCGCGACAGCGCGGCCAGCTCCCCCTCCCTCTCCCCGCCGAAGCGCGCGTCCTCCGTGGCGAGCACGAGCTCCCAGCGCCCACCCCCCGGGGGGCGCGTCTCCGCCCGCTCCGCCGTGTCCACCCGCAGGAGACCGTCCAGCGCGACCACCAGCAGGAGCGCGCTCCCGTCCGGCCCCGAGCGCCGCAGCGCGATCGCCCGCTCTCCCAGCGCCGAGGCGGCCACCGAGCCGCGCCCGCGCTCCCGCAGCGCCGGCTCCGCGCGGCGCAGCGCCAGCAGCTCCCGGTAGAGGGTCAGCACGCCCGCGTGCGGCGGCCGCGCGCGCTCCTCCCAGCGCAGGCGGGAGCGGCGGAAGGTCTCCGGGTCCTGCGGGTCGGGGATGCGCTCGCGCATGGCCGGGTCGGCGAACGCGGAGAAGCCGCTGAACTCGGCGCGCCGCCCCTCGGTCACCAGGCGGCCCAGCTCCTCGGGGTGCTCCGTGAAGTACTGGAAGGGCGAGGTGGCCGCCCACTCCTGCCCCATCCAGAGCAGCGGGGTGGCGGGAGTGAGCAGGAGGAGGGCGGAGACCGCCCGGTACGCCGCGGGGGAGATGGAGTGGTTCAGGCGCTCGCCCAGGGCGCGGTTCCCCACCTGGTCGTGGTTCTGGATGCACTGCACGAAGGCGGGGAGCGGGACCCCCTCGGCCGGCGTGCCGCGCGCCTCGCCGGTGTGGGGCGACTCCTGCCCCTCGTAGAACCACCCGTTGCGCAGCGTGGCCGCCACGTCCTCCGTGCTCCCGCTGAACGAGGCGAAGTACCCCTCGCGGTCGCCCGCGAAGCAGGCGCGCAGCTGGTGGTGCAGGTCGTCCGCCCAGACGCCGTCCAGCCCCATCCCCCCCCCGGCGCGGGGGAGCACCAGCCTCCGCTCGTTGCGCTCGTCCTCGGCGAAGAGCACGAAGCGCCGCTCCGGGCCCGCGGCCGCCCGCGCCCGCTCCGCCAGCTCGGCCAGCAGGTGCACGGGCGAGTCGTCGATGATGGCGTGGGTGGCGTCCAGGCGCAGCCCGTCCAGGTGGTACTCGCTCGCCCAGTGCTCCGCGTTGCCGACCACCAGCTCCCGGACCGCGGCGCTCCCGGGGCCGTCGTAGTTCACTGCCGCGCCCCAGGGGGTGTGGTGCCGCTCGGTGAAGATGTGCCCGCTGGTGAAGAGCGGGAGGTAGTTCCCCTCCGGCCCGAAGTGGTTGTAGACCACGTCCAGGATGACCGCGAGCCCGCGGGCGTGCGCGGCGTCCACCAGCCGGCGCAGCCCCTCGGGGCCGCCGTAGGAGCTGTCGGGGGCGTACGGGAACACGCCGTCGTATCCCCAGTTGCGGTGGCCGGGGAACTCCCCCACCGGCATCAGCTCGATGGCGGTGGCGCCCAGCTCCACGATCTGGTCCAGCTTGCCGACGAGCGCCTCGAAGGTGCCCTCCGGCGTGGCCGTCCCCACGTGCAGCTCGTAGACGACCATCTCCTCCAGGGGGATGCCGCGCCACCCGGCGTCGGTCCAGCGGAAGGCGTCCGGGTCCACCACCTCGGAGGGCCCGTGCACCCCCTCCGGCTGCGAGCGCGACGCCGGGTCGGGGAAGGCGTCGCCGCCGTCCAGGCGGAACCGGTAGCGCGCCCCCGCCCCGACCCCCTCCACCCGCACGCTCCACCACCCCTCGCCCTCCTCCGCCAGGGGGTGGTCGCGCTCCCCGCCGCCGCCGTCGTAGAGCACCAGGTCCACCCGCTCGTGCCCCGGCGCCCAGACCCGGAACCGGGTAGCGCCGCCGTCGATCCGCGCGCCCCAGGCGCGCTCCTCCGCTCGTGCCACGTCGACCTCCTCGTCGGTGCGCGCGGGCGATTCCGCCCGCGCCGTGTCCTGCTCCTCCGTCGCCCGCGTCCGCCGCCCGCCCAGGCCGTCGTGCCGGGAGCGCAGCACCACCATGGAGCGCCCCTCCAGCGGGTACTCGCCGCCCACGGCGACGGCCTCCACGCCCTCGCCCAGCCCGGGACGGTGGGTGTCCAGCGTCACCTCCCACTCCTCCGCGTCGCCGTACTCCGGGAGGGTGAAGGAGATGGAGCCCCCGTCGGCGTTGAAGAGGACGAGGAAGGTGTCGTCGCGGATCTGCTCGCCCGCGTCGTTCCACTCCTCCAGCGCGTCGCCGGAGAGGCACATCCCGAAGCAGCGCACGTATCCCGAGTTCCACTCCAGGTCGGTCATCTCCCGGGCGTCCGGGCGGATCCAGGCGACGTCCTTGACGCCGGAGCCGCGGATGGGGCGCCCCCGGAAGAAGCGCCGCCGCCGGAAGGTGGGGTGCTCGCGCCGCAGCCTCGCCACGCGCCGGGTGAACTCCAGCAGCGCCAGGCTCCGCTCGTCGCGCCGCCAGCCGATCCAGGAGGTCTCGTTGTCCTGGCAGTACGCGTTGTTGTTCCCGTACTGGGTGCGCCCCATCTCGTCTCCGCCGCAGAGCATGGGCACCCCCTGCGACAGCAGGAGCGTGGCGATGAAGTTGCGCTTCTGGCGGTCGCGCTGGCGGACGATGTCGGCCCGGCCGGTGGGCCCCTCCACCCCGAAGTTGTAGGAGAGGTTGTGGTCGTGCCCGTCGCGGTTCTCCTCGCCGTTGGCCCAGTTGTGCTTGTGGTTGTAGGAGACCAGGTCGTGCAGGGTGAAGCCGTCGTGCGCGGTGATGAAGTTGATGCTCGCGTGGGGGCGCCGCCCGTCGTCCTCGTACAGGTCGCTGGAGCCGGTGAGGCGGTAGCCCAGCTCCCCCAGCGTGCCGGGGTCGCCGCGCCACCAGCCGCGCACGGTGTCGCGGTAGCGCCCGTTCCACTCCGCCCAGAGCACGGGGAAGTTCCCCACCTGGTAGCCGCCCTCGCCCACGTCCCACGGCTCGGCGATCAGCTTCACGCGCGAGATGACGGGGTCCTGGTGGATGACGTCGAAGAACGACGAGAGCTTGTCCATCTCATGGACGTCCCGCCCCAGGGTGGCCGCCAGGTCGAAGCGGAAGCCGTCCACGTGCATCTCCTGCACCCAGTAGCGCAGCGAGTCCATCACCAGCTGCAGCGTCTGGGGGTGGCGCGTGTTCAGCGAGTTCCCCGTCCCCGTG
>DATABU010000422.1:0-4032 GCA_036259415.1 Longimicrobiaceae bacterium | reverse complement strand
GGAGCGGCCGCGGCCGCTCCCCTTCGTGCTCCCCGGCTCCCCCCGGCGCGCTACGCCGGGGCCGCCGCGGGGGCCGGCTTCCCGCCCGTCCGCAGGTACTCCGCGAAGTCGTCCGGGAGGCTGCTCCGGCGGATCCCGTCCATCGCCCGCTCCAGGTCGTACTCCACGCGCACGACCTCCACTCCCGGCTCGGGGCCGGACAGGTCCAGCACCACGTAGCCGGCCCGCCAGTCGCCATCCTTGGGGCGGCCCACCGAGCCGGTGTTCACGAAGCTGATCCCCTCCACCACGCGGTGCCAGGGCAGGTGGGTGTGCCCGAAGCAGACCACGTCCCCCCGCCGGGCGCCAGCCTGCTCCGCCATCTTCAGGCAGAAGGAATCGGGCCGGTCCCCGGTCCAGTACAGCGTGTTCAGCGTGGGCGCGCCGTGCACCAGGACCACGGTGGGCCCCGGCTGGTGGCCTCCCCGCGGCCGCAGGTCGAGGCGGAATGGGAGCGCGCCCAGGAACCGCTTCGTCTCCGCCGAGCAGTGCTCCTGCGTCCAGCCGTAGGAGAGGTGCGAGAGCTCCTCCTGGCGCGGGTCCTCGTACCTGCACCCGCAGTGTTTGTAGCCGGTGGCAACGGTGGAGTCGTAGTTCCCGGCGACGCCGGGGATGTCGCGCTCCCGGAGCAGCGCCACCGTCTCGTCCGGCCAGGGCGCGTACCCCACCAGGTCGCCCAGGTGGAAGGTGGCGTCCACCTCCGGCCGCGCGGCGACGTCCTCCAGCACCGCCTCCAGGGCGGGGAGGTTGGCGTGGACGTCGGAGATCAGGGCGTAGCGCATGGGCGTCCTCGGTCCGGGTCAGGGGCGGGTGGAGCGGGGTAGGGGGACGGCCGCACCGGTCGGGCACACGTCGCCGGGGCCGGCGGGGCCGCCCGCCCGCACCTCGTCCGCGAAGTACTTCCGCTGGAGCCGGAGCGCGACGTTCACCAGCCCGATGAGCACCGGCACCTCCACCAGCGGCCCGATCACCGCCGCGAAGGCCACCCCCGAGCCGATCCCGAAGACCGCGATGGCGACGGCGATCGCCAGCTCGAAGTTGTTGCTCGCCGCGGTGAAGCTCAGCGTCGCGGTGCGGGAGTAGTCGGCGCCCACCCTGCGTCCCATCCAGAAGCTCACCAGGAACATGAGCACGAAGTAGATCAGCAGCGGCACGGCGATCCGCACCACGTCGAAGGGTCGCGCGACGATCTGCTCGCCCTGCACGGCGAACATCACCACGATGGTGAAGAGGAGCGCCACCAGCGTGACCGGGCCGATGCGGGGGATGAACCGCCGCTCGTACCAGTCGCGCCCCTTCGCCCGGAGGAGCGCCCAGCGGGTCGCCATCCCCGCGACGAAGGGGATCCCCAGGTAGACGGCCACGCTCCCGAATATCTGTCCCATGGACACGTCCACCACCGCGCCCTCCAGCCCGAACCAGGGGGGGAGCACCGTGACGAAGACCCAGGCGTACACCCCGTAGAAGAGCACCTGGAAGACCGAGTTGAAGGCCACCAGCCCGGCGGCGTACTCGGTGTCGCCCCTCGCCAGCTCGTTCCAGACGATCACCATGGCGATGCAGCGCGCCAGCCCGATCATGATGAGCCCGACCATGTACTCCGGACGGTCCCGCAGGAACAGGATCGCCAGGGCGAACATCAGCACGGGGCCCACCACCCAGTTCTGCACCAGCGACAGGCCGAGGACGCGCCGGTTGCGGAACACGTCCCCCAGCTCCTCGTAGCGCACCTTCGCCAGCGGCGGGTACATCATCAGGATCAGCCCCACGGCGATGGGGACGTTGGTCGTGCCCACCTGGAAGCGGTGCACCAGCCCCTCCACCGCCGGGAAGAGGGAGCCGAGGGCCACCCCGGCGGCCATCGCCACGAAGATCCACAGCGTCAGGTACCGGTCCAGGAAGGACAGGCGCTTCGCCACGCTCCCGCTCATCCGGCGCCCTCCCCCGCCGCCGCCGGGACCGGCCGCGCGCCGGACCCCGCCAGGTCGATCCGCATCACCACCGCGCCCGCCGGGCAGAGCGCGGCGAACTCCTCCGACGCCCGCACCTCCGCCGGCACCTCCGCGCGCTCCACCCGCCGGAAGCCCAGCCGCGGGAAGAACCCGGCCGCCGTGGTGGTGAGCAGGAACACCGAGGCGGCGCCGCGCTCCGCGGCCCGTGCCAGCCGGTCACGGACGAGCGCGGCCCCCACGCCGCTCCCGCGCGCCCGGGGCGCGACCGCCACCGAGCGCAGCAGGGCGTCCGTCCCGTGCTCCTCCACCCCCGCGACGCCGACCAGCCGTCCGTCCGTCTCGGCCACGCAGTACCCCGCCCCGAAGCGCTCCGCCACCCCCTCGCGCGGCAGCCCCGCCGCCTCCAGCAGCGCCAGCGTCCGGGGAAGGTCCACCGGGCGCGCGTCGCGGAGCGCCACCCCGCCCGACCCGCTCACCCGCAGCATCCCGGGGCGCAGCACGCCCCGGCCTCCGCGGCGGGCTTCCGGGCGCGCACGAAGGCGCTCATGAAGCGGCCGTCCAGGTCGGGGGCGACCGCGTCGGCGTCGAGCCCGGCTCCCTCCAGGAAGGCCCGCGCGTCCTCCACCCGGTAGATGCGGGTGGGCTCGATCTCCACCTCCTCGAAGCCCGCCTCCTCCAGCAGGCGCCGGAACTCGCCCTCCTCCAGCGCGCCGGCCACGCACCCCACCCACAGCTCCATGCTCTTCCGCACGTCCGCCGGGACCTCGCCGCGCACCACCACGTCCGAGACCGCGAAGCGCCCGCCCGGCTTCAGCACCCGGAACGCCTCCCGCAGGACCCGCGGCTTGTCGGCGGAGAGGTTGACGACGCAGTTGGAGATGAGCACGTCCACGGCGGCGTCGGGGAGCGGGACGTCCTCGATGTGCCCCCGGAGGAACTCGGCGTTCTCCACCCCCGCCTCGCGCTGGTTGCGGCGCGCCAGCTCCAGCATCTCGTCGGTCATGTCCAGCCCGTACGCCTGCCCCGTGGGCCCCACGCGCCGGGCGGAGAGGAGCACGTCGATGCCGCCGCCGGAGCCCAGGTCCAGCACCGTCTCCCCCTCGCGCAGCTCCGCCAGCGCCGTGGGGTTGCCGCAGCCCAGCGAGGCGAGCACCGCCCCCTCCGGCAGGGCGGCCGTCTGCGCCGCGTCGTACAGGTCGGAGGTGATGGGGTCGCAGGAGCCGTTGAACGCCGCGCCGCCGCAGCACGAGCTGCCGCCGCCGGCCACCACCCGCAGCGCAGCCTGCCCGTACTTCTCCCGCACGGTCTCCCGGATGTCCGTGGTGCTCATGGTCGCGTTTCCCTGTCGGGTTTGTTGGTTGTGTCCCGCAACTTTCCGGGCGGACGCCGGCGCCGCCCGGGTGCCCCCGCCTGCTCAGCCGACGATGCAGCAGCTCCCGCCGCTGGTGTCCACCCGCGCCGAGGCCGCCCGCGCGAGCTGCCCGATGAGCCGGGTCATGGACCGCCGCACCTCCGGGTCGAACTCCGAAAGCAGCTCCCGCTCCTGGTCCAGGAGGTCGCGCTGGATGCGCGCGTGCAGGGCGCGCCCCGCCGGGGTCGCCACCAGCCGCAGCACGCGCCGGTCCCGCGGGCTCTCCGTCCGCTCCACGTAGCCCTTCCTCTCCAGCCCGTCCACCACCCGGCTGGCCGTGCTCTTGTCCAGGTAGAGGCGCGCCGCCAGGTCGTTGAGGCTCAGCGGCCCATCCAGCACGGTGGCCTCCAGCGCGTAGCACTGCGTGACGGACACGTCGTAGCAGCAGATGCGGTCGCGGTCGCGGAACTGGTAGACGCGGATGAGCTCGGTGAGCGCGCGGTGCAGCTCCGCCGTGTCCGCCTCCAGCTCGTCCGCCACCGGGACGGGGTGCTCTCCGCCGGCCGTGACCCGTGTCGCCATCTCCCGCTCCCCTTTCGGTTGTGCCCTGCAACTGCTGCGGCCACCACATTAGTTGCTTGCTGCAACCGTTGTCAAGAACCTCGATGCGAGGGCGGGCGGAGCCGCCCC
>DATABU010000421.1:0-2208 GCA_036259415.1 Longimicrobiaceae bacterium | reverse complement strand
TGCGCCGACCCTGTCGGACGAAACGGGAGCGCAGCATAGTGGAAGAGCGGATCCGCGCAGGAGGCCGGCATTCCATTGGCGCGCACGAGCCCGTGCGTGAGTCGGGCCGGGAGCCCCGGAGTAGCCGGACAAGGCTGCGCGTCAGCTCGTTCGGCGGCTCCGGAATCCGGGCTACGAGGTCGAACTGCACCGCGCAGCCTGGCCCCACCTCTGGAGCCCGGTTTCCATTCAGGGATGCGAGCCCGAAGGGGCGAGGCCCGCGGGCACCGCGGTTCAGAGGCACTTCGCGGGGCTCGCCTCCGTAGGGCTGCACACTACTCTGCCCAACGGAGCCGCAGCCCGACCCGGCGCAGCCGGGGGCACGCCCGAAACCGCAACCCTGTCAGTAGTACCCGCCCGGCCCGCTCGCGATGGCCTGCTGCGCCAGGTGGATCAGCACGATCGCCACCAGCGGCGACAGGTCCATCCCCCCCATGCTGGGGAGGATCGCGGAGATCGGCCGGAGGACGGCGTCGGTCACGTTGCGGATCCACGACACCAGCGGGTTCGCCGAGCGCGGGTCCACGAACCAGGACATCAGCGCCCGCGCGATGATGAGCCACTTCAGTACCTCCAGCACGTTCACCAGGATCATCCATCCCACGGCAGCACCCCCGGTCGGAAAATTTTGAAGCGGCCCGGCCGCCCGCGTCGGTCACCTGCCCGGCGAGCCCCCGTCCACGAAGGGGCCCAGCACCACCAGCGTGGGCCGCCGCAGCGCCCGGGCGGCGGCGAGCACCCCCTCGGCGTCCAGCCGCTCCAGGTCCACCAGGCGCCCGGAGCCGTCCCGCCCCAGGAGCAGCTCGCGGGCGGCCACCTGCGCGCGGGCCTCCGGCGTGTCCAGCTCCCGCAGGCGCAGCCCGCGGTAGCGCCGCACCCGCTCCGCGAAGACCGTGGGGGCCATGACGCGCTCCGCCTGGCGCGCCACGGCCTCGTCGATGAGGCCGACCCACGCCTCCACCTCGCGCGGGGGGACGACGATCTGGATGCGCAGCTCCCCGCCCTCGGTGCGGCGCACCACCTCGCTGCGGGCGTTGTACACCGAGCGGCGGCTGGGTCCGAAGGAGAGCCCCTCCACCGCCAGCTCGCCCACCATGCGCACCGCCTCCTCGTCCACGTCGGCGGGGAAGGCGTAGCTCGCCGCGATCCAGGCGGTGATGGAGTTGTACTCCTGGCGGATGGGCGACTCCAGCGGCGCGGGGGGCTCGGCGCGCGGGGGCTGCCACGCCGTCCCGCGGAAGAAGCTCCCCAGGTGCTCGCGGGCGGCGGCGGGCTCCACCGGCCCCACCACCGACACCACGGTCCGCGACGGGACCAGGAAGGTGCGCAGGAAGCCGTCCACGTCGCCCAGCACGAGCTTCTCCACCGTGGTGGAGTACCCCGCCGCCGGGCGGCGCCAGGGGTGGTCGGGGCCGAACACCGCCGCGTCCACCTCGCGGGCCAAGGCGTCGGCGGGGCTCGCCTCGCGCCCGATGAGCTCGGCCCGGAGCGCGGCGCGCTCCCGCACCATGGCGAGCGAGTCCGCGGGGTCGCGGAAGAGCGCCACCAGCAGCGTCCGCGACGCCTCGCGCCAGGCGTCGGGGGCGGCGGTCAGGGTGAAGCCCAGCGCGTCCTTGTGGGCCTGCACGGTGAGCCGCGCCCCCAGGGAGTCCAGGATGGGGCGGATGGGCCGGATCGTGGTGCGGGCGGTGAGGTACGCCAGCCCGGCCTGCTCCGGGACCTCGTCCGCGGAGCCGGCGGCGATCAGCACCTCCACCGCCACCACGGGCGTCCCCGGCTCGGTGCGCACCACGATCTGCTCCTGCGCAGGCGCGCGCCCGGCTGCCAGGAGGAGCAGGAGCGCGGCCAGCCCGCCGCGCAGGGTCCGGGAGATGGGGGAGCGCGTCATGGGGTGCGGTTCGGGAGCCTCTGCGGCGGCACGTCCACCGTCGTGGGAGTGCGCTCGGCGAGCTGCTCCAGCACGCGCCGCACCGCCTCCTCGTCCACCTGCTCCACGGCGGCGTAGAAGCGCTGCGCCGCGTCGGGGTCGCCCTCGCGGTCGATGAACTGCCCCACCACGTCGGCCATCCGCTCCGGGCGCCGGGCGTAGAAGAGCATGTCGCGCCGCACCCCGGCCGCGGCGTCGCGCACGCGGGCGGGGTGCGGCGCGTCGGGGTCGCCCTCGCGGTC
>DATABU010000420.1:0-1510 GCA_036259415.1 Longimicrobiaceae bacterium | reverse complement strand
TCTACGCGGCGCTGGACGCCGCGGTCGACGACGAGGGGCGCCTGGAGGGCTCGCTCTCCGCCTGGGCGCGGGCCACGGGGGTGGCGAGCGAGGGGCAGGCCGCGGCCGCGGTCCGCATCCTCGCCTCCGCCGGGATCGCCTTCAACACCCAGCGCGGGCGCGAGGGCGCGTTCCTCCGCCTGGCCTGTCCGACCGAGGAGATCCGGAGCCGGATGCCCCGCGGCCCGGCCGCGCCGCGCGCGGTCCTCGCCGGGTTGTGGAGCGCCCGCTCCGAGCAGGAGCTGCGCGACGGCTTCACGCTGCGCGGCGCGGAGATCACCGCGCTGGCGAAGGATAGGAAGCAGGCCCGGCAGGCGCTGGACGCGCTCGCGGAAAGCGGGATCCTGCAGGTCGATTGGGAGGAGTCGGGGTGCCGCGTGCTCCAGCGCGGGCTCGACCCCGCCCACCTCCCGATCGATTGGACGGCGCACCACCGGGTGAAGCACCGGCTGCGCACGCGGCTCGGCCAGATCGAGGCGTACGCCCTCGCGGGCGGCTGCCGGCGGAGGCACCTCCTCGACTACTTCGGTGACACGCTCGCCGGGCGGTGCGGCGGCTGCGACCGCTGCGGCATGTCCATCCGGGAGGCGGCCTGATGGCGCTGCCGTGGGCGGAGGTCAACCTGGCGGCGCCCGCGCGGATCGCCGAGATCCTGGAGCTGCCGAAGAGCCCCCACGGCGGGCGCAAGCGGTGGTGCCCGTTCTGCGGGGGGCGCAACTTCTCCCCGCTCAAGCGCGCGTTCTACTGCTACAGCGGGTGCGGCGGGAAGGCCTACAGCAACGTCGACACCGCCGCGCGGAGCTGGGGGACCGACGCGGCGGAGGCATGCCGCCGGCTCGCGGACGCGCTCGGGATCGCGTACGCCGGCGGCGATCCGCCCTGGCGCGCGGTCGCGGAGCACGAGACGCCGCGGGTGGCCGCGGTGCTCGGGCTGAAGAGCGCGGACGGGCGGTGGCTGTGGGACTGCCCGGCCTGCGGGGGCGAGGGGACGCTCCGCAGCTACCGGAAGCGGTGGCGGTGCGGGAGCGCGCGCTGCGCGGCGGACGAGCAGCACGGGTGGCGCGGCCACGTCGACCTGGGCATCGCGGTGTGGCGCACCACGCCGGTGGACGCGTGCTTCCGCCTGGCCGCCGCCCTCCTCGGCGCTCCGCCTCCGGCCGTGACGCCCCCGCCACCTTCCCCGCCGCCGGAAGAGCCCGGCCCGCGCGAGCGGGCGCTCGCCGCGCTCCACGGCCGGCCCGGGGCCCGCCTTCCGGAGGACTTCTACCGCCTCCTCCTCGACCACCTCCGCCTGGGGCCGCTGGGCCGGGACGAGCTCCTCCGCCGGTCGATCGAGCCGGCGCGCGCCGAGGCGTTCGGGTTCCGTTCCACGGAGCCGGGGGAGTGGGAGCGGCGAATCCGTCCGCTGATGGCCGCGTTCAGCGACGACGAGCTCGTGGCCGCGGGCTTCCCCCGCCCCGCGCACAGGCGC
>DATABU010000419.1:0-6364 GCA_036259415.1 Longimicrobiaceae bacterium | reverse complement strand
GGTGGCGAGCGATGCTCGCCACCCCCTCGCGCTTTCCCGCCTTTCCGGCCGAGCCGCGCTACGCGCCTGCCGCGACCGCCTCCAGCCGGGCGGCGACCTTCCGGGCCACCTCGCGCAGCGCCAGCCCGGCGGGCGACTCCGGAGCGGAGACCACGACCGGCGCGCCCGCGTCGCCGCCCTGGCGGACCTCCATCTCCAGCGGCACCTCGCCCAGGAAGGGGACGCCGGTCTGCTCGCATAGGCGCAGGCCGCCGCCCCGCCCGAAGATCTCGTAGCGCTGCCCGCAGCAGGGGCAGACGAACCCGCTCATGTTCTCCACCACGCCCAGCACGCGGGTGTGGGTGCGCTCGAACATCCTGATCCCCCGGAGCACGTCGCCGGTGGAGGCGTCCTGCGGGGTGGTCACCATCACCACGCCGTCCACGTTCACCGTCTGCACCAGCGAGAGCTGCGCGTCGCCGGTGCCGGGGGGCATGTCCACCACCAGGTAGTCCAGCTCGCCCCACTCCACCTGCTCCAGGAACTGCTTCAGGATGCCGGCGATCAGCGGGCCGCGCATGATGGCGGGCTGCTCCTCGTCGAGCAGGAAGCCCAGGCTCATCAGCCGGACGCCGTGCGCCTCCAGAGGCTCGATCTTCTCCGCGCCCTTGGAACCGGTGACGACCGGGCGGCGCCGCTCGCCGAACATCAGCGGGACGTTGGGGCCGTACACGTCGGCGTCGAGCACGCCCACGCGGTGCCCCTCGGCGGCCAGTGCGGCCGCCAGGTTCACGGCCACGGTGCTCTTCCCCACCCCGCCCTTGCCGGAGCTCACCGCGATCACGCGGTCGATCCCGGGGACGAGGTTGGGGTTCGGCTTGGGGGCGGGGACGGACCCCGGAGCCTTGCGGCCGGGCTGCGCCGGCTGGGCGGCGGGGAGGGAGATGTCGATCTTCACCTTCCCCACGCCCTCCACCGCCTCGGCGGCGGCCCGGGCCTGGCGGACCAGCGTCCCCGGGTCGTCGGGCTGGAGGAGGAAGCGGAAACGGACCGTCCCGTCCTCCAGGACCTGCAGGTCGCGCACGCGCCCGCTGGAGACCACGTCGTCCCCGGTCTGCGGGTGGACCACCCCGGCGAGGGCCGCGGCCACCCGGCGCAGCGTCTGGTTGCTCTCCACGTTCATCGGCTGAGATCCTCTCCGGCGCGCCCGGAGGGCGCCGGCGGTCGGCGGAATACGAAAAAAGACCGACGCCCCTCCGGAGCGTCGGCCTGCGCTGCGCGAGGGGTCCGGGCCGGGTCAGACGGCCTGGACTTCGCGCACTTCGGGGACGGCCTCCTTGAGGCGGCGCTCGATCCCCTGCTTCATGGTCATGGTCGAAATGGGGCAGGCGCTGCACGCGCCCATCAGCCGCACCTGCACGGTCCCGTCCGCGTCGTCGTAGCCCACCAGCTCCACGTCGCCGCCGTCGGAGCGGAGCGCCGGACGGATCACGTCCAGCGTGTCCTCGATCTTCTCCAGGATGCCCATGTTCGCGCGGCGGGTGGATGGCGGGTGGACGGCCAAAAGTACGGGCGTCCACGGACACGGTCAAGGCGGCGCGTCGCCCCCGACGTCCCCCTGTACGCCGCTCGCGGCGGGCGGTTCCGGCGCCGGGGGCGAGGTGGCGCCGGGAGGCGGCCTCGCGTACTATACCCGCCTTCACTCAGACCCGAGGAGGCGTGATGAATTCCATACCGCAGGTGCCGCAGCCGCGCAACGAGCCGGTGCTCCCGTACGCGCCCGGAAGCCCCGAGCGGGCGGAGCTGAAGGCGGCGCTGGACCGCATGTCCGGCGAGCGGATCGAGATCCCGGTGATCGTCGGCGGGAAGGAGATCCGCACCGGGAACACGGCGGACTCCGTGGTGCCGCACGACCACGGGCACGTGCTCGCCACCTACCACCAGGCGGGGGAGGCGGAGGTCCGCCGGGCCGTCGACGCGGCGCGCGAGGCGCAGCGGGAGTGGGCGCGCTGGCCCTGGGAGGAGCGGGCCGCGGTGTTCCTGCGCGCGGCGGAGCTGCTGGCGACGCGCTATCGCCCGATCATGAACGCGGCCACCATGCTGGGGCAGAGCAAGACAGCCCACCAGGCGGAGATCGACGCCGCCTGCGAGATGATCGACTTCTTCCGCTTCAACGTCGCCTTCGCCCAGCAGCTCTACTCCGAGCAGCCGCAGTCGGCGCCGGGGACGTGGAACCGGCTGGACCACCGCCCGCTGGAGGGCTTCGTCTACGCGGTCACGCCGTTCAACTTCACCTCCATCGCGGGGAACCTCCCCACCGCGCCGGCGCTGCTGGGGAACGTGGCGATCTGGAAGCCGGCCGCCAGCGCCATGTACAGCGCCTACTACATCATGCGGCTGCTGGAGGAGGCCGGCCTCCCGCCGGGCGTGGTGAACCTGGTCCCCGGCGACCCGGTGATGGTCAGCGAGGTCCTGCTGAAGCACCGGGCGCTGGCGGGCGTCCACTTCACCGGCTCGACGGGGGTGTTCCAGTCCATCTGGCGGACCGTGGGGAGCAACATCGCCGGCTACGACGGCTACCCGCGGCTGGTCGGGGAGACGGGCGGCAAGGACTTCATTGTGGCCCACGCCAGCGCCGACCCGGAGGCGCTCGCGGTCGCCATCGTGCGCGGCGGCTTCGAGTACCAGGGGCAGAAGTGCAGCGCCGCGTCGCGCATCTACGTCCCCGACTCCATCTGGCCGCGGGTGCGGGAGCGGACGCTGGAGATGATCGGCGAGATCCGCGTGGGCGACCCGGCCGACTTCCGCAACTTCATGGGCGCGGTGATCGACCGGAAGGCGTACGACAAGATCACCGGGTACATCAAGCACGCCCAGGAGGCCGAGGGCGTGGAGGTCATCGCCGGCGGCAAGTTCAGCGACGAGAAGGGCTACTTCATCGACCCGACGCTGGTGCAGGCGCAGGACCCCGCCTACCAGCTCATGTGCGAGGAGGTGTTCGGACCGGTGGTGGCGCTGAACGTCTACCCCGAGGCGAAGTGGGAGGAGACGCTCCGGGTCATCGACCGCACCACGCCGTACGCGCTCACCGGCGCCATCTTCGCCAACGACCGCCGGGCGGTGCTGGAGGCCGAGCGCGAGCTGCGCCACGCCGCGGGCAACTACTACATCAACGACAAGCCCACGGGGGCGGTGGTGGGGCAGCAGCCCTTCGGCGGCGGCCGGGCGAGCGGCACCAACGACAAGGCCGGCTCCATCCTGAACTTGGTGCGCTGGATCTCGCCGCGGACCATCAAGGAGACGTTCTCGCCGCCGCGGAGCTGGGAGTATCCGTTCATGGCGGAGAAGTAACGACTGCCGTGCTGGGCGTGCCCCTCGCTGGCGCTCGGGTCGGGCTGCGCGCTGCGTAGGGCCACACACGACGTGGCCCAACGCAGCCGAGCCCCGACGGAACTGCTGTCGGGTCTCGGCCCTGCCGGGCGCGCATCCCTCACGCGGCGGCCCAGCCGGGGGCCCCTTCCCCAGACGACCCGGCCCGCCGGAGTGCAGCCGCTGCGCGGCCCGGCGGCGTCGGCGTCGATCTTGCCACGCTCACGCCGGCTGGACCCACCGAGCCGGTGCGATCCGATCGCACTTCGCGGAATCCGATTTCCCAACCACGAGGAGGATATGGCGGAGCGCTACGTCTACTTCTTTGGCGCGGGCCAGGCCGAAGGCGGGAAGGAGATGAAGGCCCTGCTGGGCGGGAAGGGAGCCAACCTGGCGGAGATGACGCGCATCGGCGTCCCGGTGCCGCCGGGCTTCACCATCACCACCGACGCCTGCCGCCACTACCTGCGCCACCGGGACGTCCCGGAAGGGCTGCGCGAAGAGGTGGCCGAGCACCTGCGGCGGCTGGAGGCGGCCGCGGGGAAGACGTTCGGGGGAGCGGAGCGGCCGCTCCTGGTCTCGGTGCGCTCCGGGGCCGCCATCTCCATGCCCGGGATGATGGACACCATCCTCAACCTGGGCATGAACGAACGCACGGTGCGGGCGCTGGCGGACGAGGCCGGCGACGAGCGCTTCGCCTGGGACTCGTACCGCCGCTTCGTGCAGATGTACGCCGACGTGGTGCTGGGGGTGCACGCCGACCGCTTCGAGCGGCTGCTGGAGGAGAAGGAGCGCAGCCGGGGGGTGGAGGAGGACACGGAGCTGCCCGCCGGCGACCTGCGCGACCTCACCGCGGAGTTCAGGGCGCTGGCGGCGGACGCGACGGGGTCACCCTTCCCGGACGACCCGGAGGAGCAGCTCTGGGGCGCCATCCACGCGGTGTTCGAGTCGTGGAACACCCCGCGGGCGGTGGCCTACCGGCGCGTCAACGCCATCCCCGACGACCTGGGGACGGCGGTCAGCGTCTGCTCCATGGTGTTCGGGAACATGGGCGGGACCTCCGGGACCGGGGTTGCCTTCACCCGCGACCCCTCCACCGGCGAGCGCGAGTTCTTCGGGGAGTTCCTGGTGAACGCGCAGGGGGAGGACGTGGTGGCCGGGATCCGCACTCCGCTCCCCATCACCGCCATGGCGGACCGCCTCCCGGAGGCGTTCGCCGAGCTGGTGGGCGTGCAGCAGCGCCTGGAGCGACACTACCGGGAAATGCAGGACCTGGAATTCACCGTGGAGCGCGGGCGGCTCTACCTCCTCCAGACCCGCACCGGGAAGCGCTCGGCGGCCGCGGCCGTCCGCATCGCCGTGGAGATGGTGGACGAGGGGCTGATCACCCCCGAGGAGGCGGTGCTGCGGGTGGACCCCGTGCAGGTGGAGCAGCTGCTGCACCCCGCCCTCGACCCGGACGCCAGCGTGCGGGTGCTCACCGTCGGGCTGCCGGCCGCCCCCGGGGCCGCGTCCGGCCACGTGGTGTTCAGCCCCGACGAGGCGGCCGAGCGCGGCGCCGCCGGCGAGGCGGTGATCCTGGTGCGCCGCGAGACCTCGCCAGAGGACTTCCACGGGATGGTGGCCGCCCGCGCGATCCTCACCTGCCGCGGGGGGATGACCTCGCACGCCGCGGTGGTGGCGCGCGGGATGGGGAAGTGCTGCGTGGCCGGCGCCGCCGAGATCCTGGTGGACGAGGCGTACCGCCGCTTCACGGTGGGCGACGCCACGGTGAAGGAGGACGACTGGATCACCCTGGACGGGAGCACCGGCCGCGTGATCCTGGGGCAGGTCCCCACCGTGGAACCGGAGATGTCGGAGCACTTCCTCCGCCTGATGGAGTGGGCGGACGGCTACCGCACCCTGCGGGTCCGCACCAACGCCGACACCCCCGCCGACGCGGCCGTCGCGCGGAAGTTCGGGGCGCAGGGGATCGGCCTCTGCCGCACCGAGCACATGTTCTTCGAGGGCGACCGCATAGACGCGGTGCGCGAGATGATCCTCGCCGACACCGGCGCCCGGCGCGCCATCGCCCTGGCGAAGCTGCTTCCCATGCAGCGCGAGGACTTCGCGGGGATCTTCCGGGCCATGGACGGCCTCCCGGTGAACATCCGCCTGCTGGACCCGCCGCTGCACGAGTTCCTCCCCTCCGGCGCGGCGGAGATCAAGGACCTTGCCCGGAAGATGGGGCTGGACCCGGTGAAGCTCCGCGCGAGCGTGGACCGGCACCACGAGGCGAACCCCATGCTGGGGCACCGCGGCTGCCGGCTGGGGATCAGCCACCCCGACATCACCTGGATGCAGGCCCAGGCGATCTTCGAGGCGGCGGTGGAGGTGCAGCGAGAGGGCGTGACGGTGTGCCCGGAGATCATGGTCCCGCTGGTGGGCACGTCGGAGGAGCTGCGCCGGCAGCGCGAGATCATCGACGACTGCGCCCGCGAGGTCTTCGAGCACGCCGGGGCCGCCGTGGACTACATGGTGGGGACGATGATCGAGCTCCCCCGCGCGGCGCTCACCGCGGACCGCATCGCCGCGGAGGCGCAGTTCTTCTCCTTCGGCACCAACGACCTGACGCAGACGACGCTGGGGATGTCGCGGGACGACGCGGGGAGCTTCCTGCCGAAGTACGTGGAGGACGGCATCCTCCCGGACGACCCCTTCCAGACGCTGGACCGGGCGGGCGTGGGGAAGCTGGTGGAGATGGCGTGCAGGCTGGGGCGCGGGACCCGGCCGGAGCTGAAGCTGGGGATCTGCGGCGAGCACGGGGGCGACCCCCGCTCGGTGGAGTTCTTCCACCTCGCGGGGCTGGACTACGTGTCCTGCTCGCCCTTCCGGGTGCCCGTGGCGCCGTGCTGCAGCGCCGCGCGGGCGGCGGCCAGCCGCGCCACGGGCACACGGAAGGGCGAGCAGGACACGTAGTCCAGCCCCGCGAGGTGGAAGAACTCCACCGAGCGGGGGTCGCCCCCGTGCTCGCCGC
>DATABU010000418.1:0-6200 GCA_036259415.1 Longimicrobiaceae bacterium | reverse complement strand
CGACCACCCGTTCCCTCTTCGGCGCAGCCGCCCTGGCGCTCGCGAGCCGCCGCCTCCTTCACCGCCCACCGAGCCGCGCCAGAACCTCCTCCCGGCTGAGGAAGTCGAGCGGCGGCCGCGGGAGGAACGCGCTGCGCATCTCGCCCGTGCCGAGGAACCGGAAGATCGCCGCCTGCACTTCGGGATCGGTCAGCGTGCTCTCGTGCCCCGCGTTGCCGACGACGAGGTGCGCGCTGTTGGGAAATCCCCAGCGGACCTCCTCCGCCTGGTGCGGCGGCGTGTTGGCGTCCAGCGTACCGCTCACGAACAGCGTGGGCACGGTGCTGCGGACCGGCTCGCGGAACGAGTCGTCGAGCCTGGGAACGGAGACGACCTCGCACACGTCCGGGTACGTCGTCTCGGTCATGCCGGCGAACAGCGTCCGTGGCCTTTCCAGTCGAATCTGGCCCATGCGGGTCTCCGACGCTCCCGACGCGCAGTCCATGGCGATCCCCATGAGCAGGACGCCCCTCCCCACCCCGGAGTAGCGACGCTTCACGAGCGCGGTCAGGAGCGGTGCATGCTCCGCCCGCACGTCCTGGAGCAGGGCGGGCAGCAGCGGGAGGTCGTTGCTGTCGCTGATGTCCAGGCGGAGCAGGTACCGCAGCGCGTCCCCACCCACGGCCACGCGCGCACCCTCCCCGACATCGACCAGCCGTGGGCTCTCGTCGAGCTCCCCGAGGAGCGAGTCGAGGGCGGCGTACAGGTCCGGGAAATCGTCCGCGGTGCTGCTGTCGCGCGCCACCAGGTACGCGAGGGTCCGGAGGTGGGTGTCGAAGGTGCCCGGGAGCTTGAAGGTGTGGTCGGGACCCTCGGTCCCCGCCAGGACCGCCCGGGCGACGGAGGAGCCATGCTGCCGGAGCACCGCGAGGCCGAGGTGCGTGCCGTAGCTGAACCCGAGGAGGTTGACCTGTTCCACGCCGAGAGCCTTGCGCAGGTTCTCCACGTCGTTGGCGCTCTCGCGGGTGTTGAACGAGGTCAGGTCCACGCGGTCCCGCCACTGTTCCACGCACGCCCGGACCGACGGCAGGGTGGCCGCCAGCATCGATTCCCTGGTCGCGAACGCCTCTCCCGCGAGCACACCCGTCGGACCGCACGCCAGCCTAGGCCGAGAGAGCCCGGTTCCGCGCTGCGAGAGCAAGATCACGTCGCCCACCTCGCGAAGCCCGTCCAGGAGCGGGGCCCACCCGGGGATCTCCAGGACGCCGACGCCACTCCCGCCCGGACCTCCGTCCAGGTACACCGTCGGAGTCCCTCCGGCGCGGCGACCCGGAAGCCTAACGAACGCGAGGTCCACCATTCGGCCGGTAGGACCTGTGCGACTCTCCTGGACCTGGAGCCTGCCGAGCTGGGCACCCTCCACCGCCCTCCCCCCGACTTCGGCCCGATACGGCTCCCACCGGATGGCGCCGGGCCCCTGTGCCCGTGTCGCCGTTGCTGCGGCGAGCCCGGGAGCCAGCATCAGGACGGTGATCCACGGGGTGAGAGTTCTCATCGCGAGCTCCTTGTTGACATTTGTCGATTTTCAGCCGAAAAAAAGGACTCGTCAGCGCCGCACCTTGCGCTGCTCGGACCCGGAAGAGTGGGCCCGTACGACCTCCACCCCCGGGATCCGGACGACCACCCTGACCTCTCGCACCACTTCCCTTTCACCGGCAACGATCCCGCGGGGCGCGCCGGGGAGGAGGGCCAGTACCACGAGCAGCGCGAAGCCCAGCCCCAGCCTCCCTCCTGAAGCCTTCGGGGCGGAAAGTGCCCGCCGCAGCCGGCGGCGGAGTGCGTGCGCGGCGAAACCAGCCGCGACGGCGGGGGATCCTCCCCCGACGCAGAAACGCGCCACTTCGAGCAGTGCAGTGCAGTACTGCTCCGGAGTCACCGCGGTCCCATGGTCGAGGACCAGCTCGTCGCAACCATCCTCCACTGCATGCCGGAGCCGCGCCTGGAGCATCCACGCGACCGGGTGGAACCACCAGATCGCCACCACCAGGTCGGCGGTGGCGAGAAGAAGCAGGTCGCGACGCCGGTGATGCGCCAGCTCGTGGGTGATCACGGCCTGAAGCGCCGGGCCGGACACCCATTCACCGAGCCCGGCGGGGAGCAGGACCGCCGGACGGAAGATCCCGCAGGCCCGGGGTCCGCTGGCCCGGTCGCCGACGAGGTAGATCTCTGGAAGTCGCTTCAGGCCGATCCGGTCCGCTGCGGCCCGCGCCTCGGCCAGCAGGGGGCCGCCCTCGACCCTTTCCGCGTCCCGCATCTCCCCACGAAGCAGCAGAGAACTGATCGACAGGCGGAGGAGCATGAGCGCCGCGCCACCAGCCCAGATCCCCAGCAGCACCGCGGCCACCACGGCGAGGCCAGGCGCCGCGGAAGGCACGGGTGGTGTGGCCACATTCTCGAACAGGTTCAACGCAGCGAAGGGCGCGGTGAGCGAGACCGGCACCAGGAACTTGATCGTTCCGCCGCCGAGCAGGACCCGCCGTACACCGTGGGAGTGGCAGCGAGCGGCCAGGGCTAGCAGCACCAGCCCGGCGAGGCCGGCCTGCCACGCCGCGGCAAGCGACCAGGCGAGGAGGTGTGACGCGGTCATTCCGTCTCCCTCCGCCGACGGAGGTCGTCCACCATCCGCTCCAGCTCCTCGAGCTCTCGTTCGCTCGGCGGCTTGGTCTCGAACAAAGAGGCGACGAGTGCCACCGAGTCGCCTCCGTACACCCGGTTGAGCAGCCGCCGCAGGAGGGGCCGCACGGTGGCGCTGCGCCCGTGGGTCGGCGCGTAGAGGAACGCCTTGCCCTGGCCGGCCTTGCGGCGGGTCACGAGGCCGCGGGCCTCGAGCCGGTTCAACAGGGTGACCACCGAGGAATGGGCCAGCGGCCGGAACGCGGCGATTCCCTCGCGTACTTCGCGGGCAGTCGCCTTCCCCCGGTGCTGGATGAACGCCAGGATCTCCAGTTCCGCGTCCGGAACCCGGTCGGTGGGACGGCCCCGCGGATCGTCAGCTGCATTCATGCGCTGATTATAAATCGACAGTAGTCGATATGCAAGCAGGGTCTGATGCGCCGGCGGCCACTCCGGCGACCGGGGTCGCACGCATCGGTCGCCCCCGAAGGCGGATTCCCCGGGCGGCGCATGCGCGGCGGTAGCGGCCCGGCGCTGGTCGCCCTCAACCCGCTCCGCACGTCTACCCCAGCTCCAGCGGCGCACGCCCCCCGCCGCTGACCACCGCCGCCTCGGGGAGCGCGACCCACTCCAGGCCGAACTCGGCCGCGACCCGCTCCGTGAGCGCGCAGATTCCGGGAAACTCCGTCGCCTGGTGGGTGGCGTACGCCAGGCTGATCCCCGCATCGCGCGCGAACAGCTCGGTGAACAGCGAGCCCTCCCCGGTGAGGAACGTGTCGCATCCGTGCTCCTGCGCCTCCGCCAGGTACGTCGTCGCCCCGCCGGCACCGGGCACCAGGGCCACGCGGCCGAAGCCAGGGCTGTTCGGCCAGGCACGCACGGAGGTCGCCAGCTCCACCGCGACGTGGACGAGCCATTCCCGGAGGGCGGCCGCCCCGGCCGTTCCGAAGACTCCTTCGCCTCCCGCCAGGCGCCCCTCGACGCGTACACCGACGCGCCGCGCGAGGGAGTCCGCCACCCCCAGGCCCGGCTCCCGGGCGAGCGCGTCGGGGGCGGCGTAGAGGGAGATGCCGTACGCGCTCAGCCGGGCGAGCTTGAACGGGCGGAGGTGCAGGTCGATCTCCGGCCAGGGCGCATGGTGCACCAGCAGGAGGTCGACGCCGTGCTCGATCGCGGCCTCGATCGCGTACATGGAGGTGCTGAGCGCCGCCCCCATCCGGCAAACCCTCGCGCCGGCGGCGTGCAACAGGCCGGTGCCGCGGGGGTCTCGCTCGCGCTCCACCCGAAGGAGCTCGTCCAGGAACCGCTCCACGCAGGCCAGCGTCGTGCCCGTTGCGGCACCCGCGTGGGGATGGATCGGATTCATGGATCCCGGGAGACCCGAGCCCCAGCGCTCCCCTGCAGCTCCGTCACGGCCGCCTCCTCACCCTGGTCGCGCGCAGCAGTCGCCCCCCGGGGCACCGCTCCCCCGAGCGCCGCGTACGTGAGCCAGGAGGCGGCGGCACCCGCGAGCGCCCCGGCCATATCGAGCGGGTCGGGGGTCCTGCCCGGCCGCCAGGGCTGGAGCAGTTCCTCGGCGACCACCACGGCCGCCACCACGGCGCAGCGAAACGCGAACCATCCGGGCCGGACGTCCCCGACAGTACGCAGCCCGATCCAGGGGGCCCCGAAGGCCAGCAGGAGGCTGGGCGCCGCCCCGAGCACCCAGCCGCCCGGGACCTCGCCCGTACGAGCGTACGGGCGGAGCCAGAGCTGCACGAGCAGCGTCGCGGCGGCGGCCCCCGCCCAGAGCATCGCGGGAGGAACCCGCCGCGACCTGCCCCGGGGCTCACCCACTGGTGCCGAGTTCCCCGTCGTGCCCACGCGACGCCGGGCTCGACCGTCGGGGACTAGTTGCTCAGCGTTGCCCATCGCACCCCGTCGAACTCCCAGGTGTCATCCAGTACCGCTCCGTCCGCGCTCACCCCGCGGTACGGCACGACCCTTTTGCGCGCCGGGTCATAGCCCGTCGCATGCGGGGAGCGGGGGGAGGGCCGGGCCGCGGACCCCCTGCTCCACTGCATCGTCCCGGGACATCGGGCCGCCAGTGGCGACCCGCCGCCCCGTGCCGGACCACGCCGCTCCCGCGAGCCACCCCCACGGGCTCACCGGGTGTAATCGGAGGCGCTCCGTGTCTCCACCGCCCCGAACCCGAGCGCCCGCAGTCCGGGCTCCACCGCCGCCCGGTCGCCCACCACGACCACCACCGCGCGGTCCGGGTGCAGATACTGGCGCGCCACGCGAAGCACGTCGTCCGGGGTCACAGCCATCACCCGCTGCACGTACGTGTCGTAGAAGTCCGTCGGTACGCCGGCGACCACCAGCTCGGCCAGGCGGGCAGCCACGTCCGGCGGCGTCTCCAGGCGCGCGGGGAGGCCCAGCGCCAGGAACTGCTTGGCCCCGTGCAGCTCGTCCTCCGGAACCGGCTCTTCGCGGAGGCGCTCCAGCTCGCGCATGAACTCGATCACCGAGCTGTCCGTCTTCGGGGTGGCCACCGCGGCCACGGCCATGATGGGTCCCGCGGAGCGCCGCAGCGACAGCAGCGAGCCCGCGGCGTAGGTGTAGCCGTGCTTCTCCCGGAGGTTGGCGTTCAGCCGCGAGCCCACGAACGGCCCACCCAGGAGGGTGTTCAGCACGGTGAGCGGGAAGTAGTCCGGGGTATCGCGGGGCGCCACCGGGTGCCCGATGCGCACCTCCGACTGCGGTGCGCCCGGCTTGTCGACCAGGTAGATGGTGCGCGCCCGGGCGGGCTGCGCCGCGGCAACCTCGTAGGTCGGCTGCGGCTCACCCGAGCGCCACCCGCCGAAGGCGGCCTCCACCAGAGGCTGCACCGCGTCCGGGTCCACGTCGCCGGTGAGGATCAGCGTCGCGCCCTCCGGAGCGTAGAACCGCTCGTGGAATGCGCTCATCGACTCGCGGTCGGTCCGCTCCGTCCCCTCCACGGTGGCGAAGCGGCCGTACGGGTGCCCGCCGGGGTAGGACAGCGCGGTGAAGGCGTTCGCCGCGATCGCCGAGGGGGCGTCCGCCGCGCGTCGCAGGTTGATGGTCCGCTCCTGCCTGATCCGCTGCACCTCCGCTTCGGGAAAGCCGGGGCGGGTGACCACGTCGGCCATGACGCGGAGCGCCCCCGGCAGGTTCTTGCGCAGCACCAGGAGGGAGGTCTGCGCCGCATCCCAGCCGGCGGTGGTGTTCAGCGAGGCGCCCAGCGACTCCAGCTCCCCTGCGATCTCCAGGGCCGACTTCCCGGCGGCGCCTTCGTCCAGCATGGCGGCGGTGAAGGCCGCCAGCCCGGGGAGCTCGGCGGGTTCGTCGCCGGTGCCGCCGCGGGTCACCAGGACGGCGGCCACCATGGGAAGCTCCCGCTGCGGAGCGTAGAGCACGGTCAGCCCGTTCGGGAGGACCCGGCGCACCGGCTTCGGCACCGTCAGCGTGGGCACGGGGCCCGGTACCGGCGCGGTGGCGGGGTAGCCCTCCGGCCGGGGGACCTGCTGGGCGACCGCCGGCGCGAC
>DATABU010000417.1:0-1668 GCA_036259415.1 Longimicrobiaceae bacterium | reverse complement strand
GGGCGCACCGACGCCCGGGTGGACGGGCCCGCCCCTGCGGCGCGCCCGCCGGCGATGGCGGCGGACGGGCAGGGCGGTCCCGCCGCTCAGGAGTGATCGGGCGGGCGCTTCGCGTGCAGGGCGGCCACGTCGCGGGGCGGGGCGCCGAAGCGGCGCTCCAGCTCGCCCCACACCTCGGCCAGGGGGAGGCCGCGGGCGCGCAGCAGCACCAGCAGGTGGAAGAGGAGGTCCGCGGTCTCGCTCCGCAGCTCGTCGGTCCCCGGGTTCTTGGCCGCGACGATGGTCTCCGCCGTCTCCTCTCCCAGCTTCTTGAGGACCTTGTCCACCCCCTCGTCGAAGAGGTAGGTGGTGTAGGACCCCTCGGGGCGCTCGGCCTCGCGGGCCCGGACGATCTCCTCGATGCGCGACAGGACGTGGCCGGTCCCGGGGGCGTGCTCCAGCGCGCCGCCCACCGCGCGGCGGTGGAAGCAGCTCCCCTCGCCGGTGTGGCAGGCGGAGCCGGTCTGCGCGACGCGGTAGAGCACGGCGTCGCCGTCGCAGTCCACGCGCACTTCGCGCACCTCCTGCACGTGCCCGCTGGTCTCCCCCTTCTGCCAGAGCGCGCCCCGGGAGCGGCTCCAGTAGTGGGCGCGGCCGGTCTCCACGGTGCGGGCGAGGGCCTCGCGGTCGGCCCAGGCCAGCATGAGCAACTCGCCGGTGTCGGCCTCCTGCGCGACCACGGCCACCAGGCCGCGCTCGTCGAACTTCAACCCATCGATCCAGGACGACATGCGGGAGACGGCTCCACGTTCGGGTGCGGCTCGGGGGCGGGAACGTAACCGCCGCCGTTCGCGCGGGTCAACGGGGGCGCGGCCGTGACGCCCCACGCCTCGGAGCGGGTGGGCGCCTGGCGCGGCGCCTGGCGCCGGAGCGGGCGGCTGGTGCTGCTCCTGGACTTCGACGGCACGCTGGCCCCCATCGCCGCCCGGCCCGAGCTCGCGGCCGTCCCGGAGCGGACGCGCGCCGCGCTGGACCGGCTCCTGGCCCTCCCCGGCGTGCAGGCGGCGGTGGTGAGCGGCCGGGGGATGGCGGACGCCCGCGAGCGGGCCCGCATCCCCGGGATCGCCTACGCCGGGAACCACGGGATGGAGATCGAGGGGCCGGGGGTGCGCCGGGTCCACCCGGAGGCCCGGGCGGCGCGGCCGGAGCTGGAAGAGGCGGCCTCGGCGGTCGCGGCGGCGCTGGCGGAGGTGCCGGGGGCCTGGGTGGAGGACAAGGGGCTCACGCTCAGCGTCCACTACCGCCAGGTCGCGGAGGAGCGCGCGGGGGAGGTGCGGGAGGCGGTGCTCGGCGCGGTGCGGGGGAGCGAGGGGCTGCGGGTCACGGAGGGGAAGATGGTGCTGGAGGTCCGCCCGCGGGTGGAGTGGGACAAGGGGCGGGCCGTGGACTTCCTGCTGGACCACCTGCGGCCGCCGCCGGGCGCGCCGGTGCTCTACCTGGGCGACGACACCACGGACGAGGACGCCTTCCGTGCGCTGCTCGCGAGGCCGGAGGGCGGGGAGGGGGTCCTGGTGGCCGAAACGCCGCCCGCTTCCACCGCGGCGCGGGCGTGGCTGCGCTCTCCGGAGGAGGTGGGGGCGCTCTTCGAGGCGCTGGCGGGGGAGGGGGACGCGTGAAGCGGGGGGCCCC
>DATABU010000416.1:0-4931 GCA_036259415.1 Longimicrobiaceae bacterium | reverse complement strand
GGGGTGAGGGGGTCCGCCCCCGGCTGGGCGCCCGCGTGAGGGATGCGAGCGCGAAGCGGCGAGACCCGGGGGCAGTTTCCCGGGGCTCGCCTCCGTTGGGCACAGTCGTACCGTGCCCTACGGAGCCGCAGCCCGACCCCGGCGCAGCCGGGGGCACGCCCGACCCCGCCGTTCGAAGAAGTCGCGACTCACCCCGCCACCGGGAGCGTGAAGACGAACCGCGCCCCCTCGCCGGGCGCGCTCTCCGCCCAGACCCGCCCCCCGTGCGCCGCGACGATCCCCTTGACGATCGCCAGCCCCAGCCCCAGCCCGCGCCGGTCGGTGCGGTCCGCCTGCCAGAACCGGTCGAAGAGGTGCGGGAGCTGCTCCGGCGCGATCCCCCGCCCCGTGTCCGCCACGGAGAAGCGCACCTCCTCCTCTCCCGGCTCGGCGCGCAGGGTGACCGTCCCCCCCGCCGGGGTGAACTTGGCCGCGTTCCCCACCAGGTTGGAGAACACCTGCAGCACGCGCTCCCGGTCGGCCCGCACCCTCGGGAGCCCGTCGTCCACCTCCGCGACCAGCCGCAGCGACGCCCGCGCGGCGACGGGCTCCAGCGCCTCCCGCGCCTCGGCCAGGAGCGACGCCGGCCGGGCGGGGGCCGGATCGAGGGGGAGCCGCCCCGACTCGATGCGGGTGACGTCCAGCAGGTCCTGGATCATCCGGGCCACCCGGTCGGCCGAGCGGCGGATGATCTCCAGGCGCCTGCGCGCCGCCTCGTCCTCCAGCTCCTCCAGCAGGCTGACGGCGGCCATGGAGATGGTGGCCACGGGGTCGCGCAGGTCGTGGGAGACGATCCCCAGCACCTCCTCGCGGGCCTGGACCGCCCGCCGGGCCTCGTCGTAGAGGCGCGCGTTGTCGATGGAGAGCGCGGCGATGCGGGCCAGCTCCCGCGCCAGCGCCAGGTCGTCGGGGCCGTACTGGCGGTCCGTGCGGGTGGAGGCGAGCCCCACCACGCCCAGCCGGCGCCCCCGCGCCACGAGCGGGGCGATCATGAACGAGGTGGGGACGAGCGCGCGCAGCAGCGCCAGGCCCTCCTCGCCGCCTGCGAGGGCGCGCAGCCAGTCGTCGGTGACCCGCTCCACCAGCTGCGGCTCGCGGGTGCGGAGCACCTCACCGAGGGGGCCGGTCCGCTCCGCCGGCCGCTCCTCCACCAGCCGCCGGAGCAGCGGCTCCTGCGCGGGGTCGACGTGGGCTACGGCGATCCTCCGCATGGGCCCGTCGTCCTCCTCCACCACGTCCACCATGCAGAAGCAGGCCACGCGGGGCACGGCGAGCGCCGCCACCGCCCGCAGCGTGGCCTCGTAGTCCAGCGAGGACGCGAGCGTGGAGCCCGCCTCGGTGAGGAAGCGCAGCGCCTCGCGCGTCCCGATGCGGGCGCGGACGCGGGAACCCGCCCGGGAATCCGGTGGTCCGTACTGGTCGCGCTGGCTCATGGCTGCCGTCTATTCCCCGGCGAAGTCGCCCTCCGCGAAGGTGCGCGCCCCCTCCTCGTCGGTCACCCGGAAGGCGTGGCGCCCGCCCTCCTCGCCCGCCAGCAGGCGCACCCGCGCGGGAAGCAGGAGCGGTGCGCGGAAGGCGATCCGCAGCCGCCGCAGCGCCCCGGGATCGCCCCCCAGGCGGTGCTCCACCAGCGCGTGCGCCACCATCGCGGCGGTGCAGAAGCCGTGCAGGATGGGGCGCGGGAAGCCGAAGGGACGCGCCGTCCACCCCCAGAGGTGGATGGGGTTGAAGTCGCCCGAAGCCAGGGCGTAGCGCCGCCCCGCCCCGGAGCCCAGCCGCCAGCGGGCCACCTCCGCCCAGCCCTCCCCGGCCGGGGGGGGCTCCGGCTCCCGGTCGCGCGGCCGGCCCCCGCCGCCGGCCGGGGGGCGCTCCCGCGTCCGTACCAGGAACACGGCGCTCCCCTGCGAGCAGAGCTGCTCCGCCCCGTTCCAGCTGCGCGCGGCGACCTGCACGCGCGCCCCGCGCGGCGTCTCGTCCACGCGCTCCAGCTCCAGCCGGCAGCGCACCCGGTCGCCGGGGCGCAGGGGACGCAGCGGGACGACCTCGCTCTCCAGGTGCACCACCCCGCCGACCGAGGGGAGCGATTCCGCCAGCTGCGCCAGCAGCTCCAGCGCCGCCGACGTCTCCCAGGTGGCGGAGTACAGCGGCGGGAGGCGCGCCTCCGCACCGCGGAAGGCGGCGATCCGCGTCCCGTCGGTGGCGCGCAGGTAGCGGGTCAGCCGCTCCGGGGCGGGCGCCACGTCCCGGCGCTCGACGGCGATCCGCCGGCGCGGCGCCGGCGAGGGGGACGCCCCGGGCTTCGGCGAGCGCAGCCCCCGCGCCGCGAGCCGGGCCATGGCGAGCAGGGCGTCGGCGCCGCGGGTCATGCGCCGCTCACCCGGCGGAGGTGAGGAGCTGCACCGCGACCCGGCGCTCCCGGGGTCCGTCGAACTCGCACAGGAACACGCCCTGCCAGGTGCCCAGCACCAGCCGCCCCCCGCTCACCAGCACGGTGAGCGACGGGCCGAAGAAGCTGGTCTTGAGGTGGCTGTCGCTGTTCCCCTCGGCGTGCAGGTAGAAGGGCTCGCGCTGCGGCGCCAGCCGCTCCAACTTGGCGAGCAGGTCGTGCCGCACGTCGGGGTCGGCGTTCTCGTTCACGGTGAGCGCGGCGGTGGTGTGGAGGCTCTGCGCCACCAGCGCCCCCTCCCGGACCTCGCTCTCCTCCAGCAGCGCCTGGAGCCTGCCGGTGATCTCCACCAGCTCGCAGCGGCGTCCCGTGCGGACGCGGATCTCCCTCATCCGCCCTCGACGGCGGCGACGATGAAGGGCGTCTCCTGCAGCTCCACCTCGTCCGCGGTCACCACGAACTTGTAGATGCCCGGTTGCCCGAACTGCACCCCGACCAGGGTGAATATCTGGTTGGCGGTGGAGAACTCGCCCGGCCCCACCGTGGGCGCCACGATCTCGCCGTTGGCCTCGAAGATCGCGCCGCCGTCCTCGTCCATCAGCCGGACGCGCACCGCGAACTGCTGCCCCGCGTCCGCGAACTCGGCGTGGACACGGAAGGCGAACACCATCTTCGGGTGCACCGTGGGAAAGGACGCCGCGGCGATGCGGTCGAACACTCCCAGGACGTTCAGCTTGCCGTCCTGGGAGATGTTCGCCTCGTCCGCGAGGAAGGCCACCGGGATCTTCAAAGGGTCTCCATGAGCTGCGGGGGTGAGCGGGTGGAGCGACTCGCGACGCTCGCGAAAATCGCACCACGGTCCCGGAATTGCTACTCCCGCGGGCGCCGTTTTTTTACCCGGCGCCCGCGCCCGCTACATTGCCCGTGTCCACGCGGCGCCGGCGTCCGCCGCGCACGCCAGCCGATCCGCGCACCCCCAGGGAGATGTCCGCACGCGAGCAGCCCAACCCGTCGCTCAACCTGTCCGCCCGGACCGGAGGGACCACGGAGGACGAGCGCCTCCTGGAGTCGCCCTCCGCCGCGCCGGTCCCCGCGTACGACTTCACCCACTCCGACCCCTGGCGGGTCTTCCGCATCATGGGGGAGTTCGTGGAAGGGTTCGACACCCTGGCGAACGTGGGGCGGTCGGTCACCATCTTCGGATCGGCGCGCGTCAAGCCGGACCACCCCCAGTACCGGGACGCCGAGCTGACCGCGCGACTGCTGGCCGAGGCGGGGTTCTCGGTCATCACCGGGGGCGGCCCGGGGATCATGGAGGCGGCCAACAAGGGGGCGCGGGAGGGCGGCGCCCTCTCCATCGGCTGCAACATCGAGCTCCCCTTCGAGCAGGGGATCAACGCGTACGTGGACGTCCCCATCAACTTCCGCTACTTCTTCGTCCGCAAGACGATGTTCGTGAAGTACGCGGAGGCGTTCATCATCTTCCCGGGCGGCTTCGGGACGATGGACGAGCTGTTCGAGGCGCTGACGCTGATCCAGACCGGCAAGGTCCGCGACTTCCCGGTGATCCTCTTCGGCTCGGCGTACTGGCAGGGGCTGCTGGACTGGCTCCGCGGCACCATGCTGGAGGAGGGGAAGATCTCCGCCCCCGACCTGGACCTGATGGTGGTCACCGACTCGCCCGAGGAGGCGGTGCGCGTGGTCCAGGAGCGCTGCCGCCGCCCCGTCGCGCCGCGCGGGGCGGACCGGGACATGGAGCCCGCCCCGCCGGAGGAGGCGGTGGTGGGCCCCGAGAAGCACGACGCGCAGTAGGTCAGAGCCGAACCCACCCGACCGGAAACATGGCCCAGAGCAGATTCCTGAGCGGCAAGCGCATCGACCCCCGGCCCATCGGACCGGGGATGACCGTCACCGAGCTGGTGGAGGGGACCTTCCAGGCGTACAACGCGGCCCGGCTCCGCGAGGCGTGCCTCCTGCTGACGCGCAAGATGCTGGAGGACGACGTCACCGTGGGGCTCACCATGACGGGAGCGCTCACGCCGGCGGGGCTGGGGATGAGCGCGGTGATCCCGCTGATCGAGGCCGGGTTCGTGGACTGGATCATCTCCACCGGGGCCAACCTGTACCACGACACCCACTTCGGCATCGGGCTGGAGCTCCGGCAGGGGAACCCGCACGTCTCCGACGTCGTGCTGCGCGAGGAGGAGGTGGTCCGCATCTACGACATCTTCTTCGACTACTCGGTGCTGCTGGACACCGACGCCTTCTTCCGGCAGGTGATCGCCTCGGAGGAGTTCCAGCGCCCCATGTCCACCGCGGAGTTCCACTACCTGTGCGGCAGGTACGTGGCGGCGCGGGAGGCGGAGCTGGGGATCGGCCGCAGGTCGCTGCTGGCGGCGGCGTACGAGCACGCGGTCCCCATCTACACCTCGTCGCCGGGCGACTCGTCCATCGGGATGAACGTGGCGGCCAAGGCGCTGCAGGGGAACAGGCTCACGTGGGACGT
>DATABU010000415.1:0-2433 GCA_036259415.1 Longimicrobiaceae bacterium | reverse complement strand
GCGACCGCGGCGCGGCGGGCGAGGCGGGTGCGTAGGGGGCGCGGTTCAGCGCTGCTTGCCGCGCCGCGCCTGCTTCTGCGACTTGACGATCTCGCCCTGGAGGTGCTTGAGCGCCTGCTGGCGCTGCTCCAGGTGGCGCTTCGCCAGCTCGGCCTGCTTCAGCTTGACGCCCTCCACTCCCTTGTAGCGGGAGCGGTTCAGGAACTTGTTCATCAGCTTCAGCAGCGGCGCGCCGACGTACTTCAGCATCACCGCCTTCCCCTTCCGGCCGTGCTTCTCGTGGTCGGCGATGGCGTAGGGGAGGGCCTGGAGCGAGTCCTGGATCTGCCGGTGCATCTTCGCGGGGTCGCGCTTCTTCTTCTTGGTCGCCATGGTTCCGGGTGGCGGAAACGTGAGCGTCGCTGGGACTTCGGGGTAGCGCGGGGAGCCTCCCCGCGAGCCGCCGAAAGCTAACGGTCGAGCGCCGAATAATGAAGATTGTCCACCTGGCCGACCTGCACCTGGGCTTCCGCGCCTACCACCGCGCGACGCCCCGCGGGATCAACGTGCGCGAGGCCGACGTGGCGGACGCCTTCCGCCGGGCCGTGGCGCGCACCGTCGAGCTGCGCCCCGACCTGGTGCTGATCGCCGGGGACGTGTTCCACACCGTCCGCCCCTCCAACTCGGCCATCGCCGAGGCGTTCCGGCAGCTCTCCGTCCTCTGCGAGGGGCTCCGGGAGGTCCCGGTGGTGCTCATCGCCGGGAACCACGACTCGCCGCGCTCCTCCGACACGGGCAACATCCTCTCCCTGTTCCGCGAGATCCCGGGGGTGACGGTGGTCGCCGAGGAGGCGCGCGCCGTGGAGCTCCCGGAGGTGGAGGCGTCGGTTCTCTGCCTCCCCCACAACGCGCTGGCCGCGGAGGCCGCCGCCCCCGCCGCCATGGAGCCGGACCCCCGCGCCCGCCACAACCTGCTGATGCTGCACGGGACGGTGGGCGGGAGCGTGGCCGAGCAGAAGCTCCGCTACGTCACCGAGTACGGAGGCGCGCTGGTGGAGGACACCGACATCGGCCCGGAGCGCTGGGACTACGTGGCGCTGGGCCACTACCACATCGCCACCGAGCTGGCCCCCAACATGTGGTACGCGGGTGGGATCGAGCGCACCTCCACCAACGTCTGGATGGAAGAGGGCCCCAAGGGCTTCCTGGTCTACGACACGGGGAGCCGCCGCGCGGCCTTCGAGACGCTGGAGACGCGCCCCGTCGTCGACCTGCCGCGCCTCTCCGCGAAGGGGATCACCGCCGCGGAGGCGGACGAGCGGATCCGCGCCGCGGTGGAGGCGGTCCCCGGCGGGGTGGCGGGGAAGATCGTGCGCCTGGTGGTGACGGACATCCCCCGGCACCTGGTGCGGGAGCTGAACCACCGCCGCATCCGCGAGTGGAAGGCGGAGGCGCTGCACTTCCACCTGGACGCCCGTCCCCCCGAGGTCCGCCGCCGGGCCGCGTCGGGCGCGCCGGTGCGCCGGCAGACGCTGACGGAGCAGGTGGAGAGCTACCTGGCGAAGCACTGGACGCTCAGCACGGAGACGCTGGAGCGGACGCGGCTGGTGGAGCTGGGGAAGCACTACGTCGAGCGGACGGAGGACGCCTGAGCCCATGCGCCTGATCCGCCTGCGCCTCCGCAACTTCCGCCAGCACGCCGACACCGAGGTCCACTTCCGCCCCGGGCTGACGGGGATCATCGGACCCAACGGGGCGGGGAAGTCCACCATCCTGGAGGGGATCGCCTGGGCCGTGTACGGCGCCCCGGCGGCCCGCGGCACCAACGACACCATCCGCTTCAACCGCGCCGGGCCGCGCACCCGGGTGGAGGTGGAGCTGGAGTTCGGGCTGGGGGGCCACGAGTTCCGGGTGGTCCGCACGCTCAACTCCGCCGAGGTCTACCTGGACGGCGGGGCCGCCCCGGTGGCCGCGACGCTGGGGGGGGTGACGGCCTACCTCCAGGGCCGCATCGGGATGTCGCGGGAGGAGTTCTTCAACACCTACTTCACCGGGCAGAAGGAGCTGCAGTTCCTCTCCTCCATGGGCCCGGCGGAGCGGGGGCGCTTCCTCTCGCAGGTGCTGGGCTACGAGCGGCTGCGGCGCGCCCAGGACCTGACGCGCACCCGGCGCAACGAGCTGCGCCACGAGATCAAGGGGCTGCGCACCGCGCTGGGCGACCTGGACGAGATCGTCGCGGAGCGCCTGGCGGCGGAGCAGCGGGTGGCGGACGCGGTGGCCGCGCACCGGGCCGCCCGCGACGCGCTGGAGGACGCGGCCGTGGCCGTGCGCGAGCTGGCCCCCCGCTGGGAGCGGGCCCAGGCCACGCGCGACCGCTTCCGCGAGCTGACGCACGCCGCCGAGGCCGCCGAGCGCGAGCGCGAGTCGGCGCGGCGCGACGTGCTCCGCGCCGAC
>DATABU010000414.1:0-3722 GCA_036259415.1 Longimicrobiaceae bacterium | reverse complement strand
CCCCACCGGACCTCCGGTGGGGGCGCCGCAGTGCCGCATGCCGTCCCCCGCGACCCGTCCCCTACTCCCCCAGCAGCTCCGCCACCGCCTGCATCACCCGCTCGCGCCGCTGGTGCGCCGCCTCGTACTCGTGGATGCGGAGCAGCGTGTCCTCGTCCAGGCGGGAGTCGCGGATCCACTGGATCAGCGTGTCGCGGTCCATCCCGTCGTAGCCGAGGATGGGCTCCTCCTCCTCCTCGCCCTCGGGGATGGCGGAGGGCGCGGCGCCGCCGACGGCGCGCCAGGTGCCGTTCTCGAAGTCGCGGAAGGCGACCAGGATGGTGGCGACCGCCGCGCCGCCGAGGAGGAGCCTGAGCAGGTTCATGTCCGTGTCCGTTGAAGGGTCCGACCGCGTGCCAGCAAGAGCCCTGCCACGTCCGGCACCGCCCGCTACCCCGCCGCCTCCCCGCGCCGCCCGGGTCCTTCCGCGTCGGAGCGCACGCGGATGCGCTGCGCCAGCGAGTGCGAGATCACCTGCGGCTCGCCGTTGACCACCAGGGAGATGGGGCCCTCGAAGGGCTGCTTGCTGCGGACCTCCACCTCGGCGCCGGGATACAGGTCCATGGAGCCCAGGTAGCGGAGCTGCTCCGGCTGGTCCACCTCCACCTCCAGCACCCGGGTGCACTCCCCGGGCTCCATCTCCGCCAGGGCGGGGTAGAGCGCGCGGTCCATCTCCCCCTCGGCCGAGGGGATGGCGGCGCCGTGCGGGTCGCGGTCCGGCTCGCCCAGGAGCCGGGCCAGGCGCTCGATGAGCTCGTCGCTGGCGGCGTGCTCCAGGCGCTCCGCCTCGTCGTGCACCCGGTCCCACTCGTAGCCAAGCACCTCCACCAGGAAGAGCTCCAGCACGCGGTGACGGCGGACGATGCGCAGCGCGGCCAGCTCGCCCGCGGCGGTGAGGCGGACCCCGTAGTAGGGCTCGTGGCGGAGGAGGTCCTGCTCGGCCAGCCGCTTGACCATGGCGGTGACCGCGGCGGCGGAGAGCCCCAGCCGCTCCGCGATGCGCGAGGTGGAGACCGAGGTCTCCCCCTGCTGGAGGGCCCACACGGCCTTCAGGTAGTCTTCTACGACCGGAGAGAGCATCGCTGCGCGCGTCGGGGTGCCGGGCGGACGGGTACAACACTAGGCGCGCTCCCCCGCGTGTCAAGCCGACGGGGTTGCGCCCCCGCCGCCGCACGCGCATGTTCTCCGGAGAGCCGTCCCGGCGCCGCCCCCACGGCCACCCGCAGGTCCCTCCGCCGCTCCGGCCGAGCATGCTCAGCGAGACCGTTCCCCACGCCGGCTCCCCCACCGGGCCGCCGCGACGACCCCTGCCGGCAACCGGCCTGCTCGACGCGCCCCCCGAGGAAGCCTTCGACCGGCTCACGCGGCTGGCCGCCCGCGTGCTGCGGGTCCCCGCCGCCCTGATCTCGCTGCAGGACGGCGGGCGCGTGGTGCACAAGAGCGCCGTCGGGGTTCCCGACGCCCTCCTGGCCCCCCGCGGGCACCCGGCCGCGGGCTCGCTCTGCGCGCTGGTGGCCGGGACGACTCGCCCCCTGGTGCTCTCGGACGCGCGGGAGCACGCGGCGGCGGACGCCGTCCTGGAGCTGGGGATGGCCGCCGTCGCGGGGGTGCCGCTCGCCTTCGGGGACGGCCCGCCCTTCGGCGTCTTCTGCGTGATGGACTCGCGGCCGCGCGCCTGGGAGCTGGAGGAGGTCACCACCCTGGTTGAGCTGGCCGCCGCGGCCGCGCGGGAGGTGGAGTGGCGCTGCCGCGAGGCGGGGATGCGCGAGACCGAGCACGACCTGCGGCTGCAGCGGGTGCAGCTGGACGAGCTGTTCGAGACCGCGCCGGAGGCCATCGTCCTGCTGGACGTGGAGGAGCGCGTCGTGCGCGCCAACGGCGAGTTCCTGCGCGCGTTCGGCTACCGCGCCGAGGAGGTGGCGGGGCGCCCCATCAACGAGCTCATCGTCCCCCCTGAGCTGCGGGAGGAAGCGGAGCGCGTCACCCGGGCGGTCACCTCCGGGCGCTCCGTGAGCCTGGAGACGGTGCGGCGCCGCCGCGACGGCTCGCTCCTGGACGTGTGGATCCTGGGGAAGCCGGTGCGCCTGGACGACAGCCCGGTCGCCATCTACCTGGTGTACCGCGACGTCACCGAGCACCGCCGGGCGGAGCGCGAGCTGCGCGCGAGCGAGCAGCGCTTCCGCCAGCTCGCCGAGAACCTGCGCGACGTGTTCTACCTGAACAGCGCCGACCGGCGCGAGGTGCTGTACGTGAGCCCCGCCTACGAGCAGGTCTGGGGGCGCTCCCGCGAGGAGCTCTACCGCGCGCCGCGCTCGTGGATGCTCTCGGTGCACCCGGAGGACGCGGACCGCGTCCGCGCCGTGGTGGACGTGCCCTGCGCCGAGTACGAGGTGGAGTACCGCATCGTCCGCCCGGACGGGGAGGTCCGCTGGATCCGCGAGCGCGCCATCCCCATCCGCGACGAGGACGGGCGCGTCTACCGCGACGCGGGGATCGCCGAGGACGTGACGGAGCGCAAGGCGGTGGAGGAGGCGCTGCGCGAGAGCGAGGCGCGCTACCGGCAGATGTTCGAGGGGAACCACGCCATCAAGCTGATCCTGGACCCGGACGGCGGCGCCATCGTGGAGGCCAACCCCGCCGCGGAGGCGTTCTACGGCTACCCCGCCGGGCGCCTGCGCCAAATGCGGGTCACGGAGCTGAACGGCCTCCCTCCCCAGGAGGTGCGCGCCATGCTGCGGCAGGCGCTCGTGGAGATGCGGAGCCCTTTCGTCGTCCTCCACCGCCTGGCGTCGGGGGAGCTGCGCTGGATGGAGGTGCACACCTCGCCGGTAGAGGTGCAGGGGCGGACCCTGCTCTTCTCCATCCTCAACGACATCACCGACCGCCGGCGGGCGGAGCAGGAGCGGGCCGACGCGGTGGCGGCGCGGAACCGCTTCTACGCCATGGTGAGCCACGAGCTGCGCACCCCCATCAGCGCGGTGATGCTCTACAACGACCTGCTGCTGAGCGGGGCGTACGGCGCGCTCGGCGAGGAGCAGGCCGAGGGCGTGCAGCGCTCGCAGGCGTCCGCGGCGGGGCTGCTGGAGCTGGTCAACGAAGTGCTGGACCTGTCCAGCCTGGAGGCGGGGAAGCTGGAGGCGCGCACGGTGGAGTTCGCCCCCGCGGCCCTGCTGCGCGACGTGCTCGCCACAGTGCGCCCGCTGGCGGACGAGCACGGGTGCGAGCTGTCGCTGGACGCCGCCGGCGCGCCCCCCGTCCTGGCGACCGACCCCCGCCGTGTGCGCCAGGTGCTGCTCAACCTCCTCTCCAACGCCGTCAAGTACGGCCGCTCCGGCCCCGTGCGCCTGGCCTGCCGCCGCCGGGCGGGGGGCGAGGTCGCGCTGGAGGTGTCCGACCGCGGCCCCGGGATCGCCCCGGAGGACCGCGAGCGCATCTTCGAGGAGTTCGTCCGCCTGGGCGACGGGAGCCAGCCCGGCACCGGCCTCGGCCTCACCATCGCCCGCCGCCTCGCCGAGCTGATCGGCGGCCGCCTGGAGCTCGACTCCGTTCTCGGCGAGGGGAGCACCTTCCGCCTGGTGCTTCCGGACCGTCCGGCATGATGGAGCTGCCTGGTCGGGCGTGCCCCCGGCTGCGCCGGGGTCGGGGCTCGCCTCCGTTGGGCAGCGTTGTTTGCTGCCCTACGG
>DATABU010000413.1:0-6240 GCA_036259415.1 Longimicrobiaceae bacterium | reverse complement strand
GGGGCGGGCCGGACGGCAGGGAGCCGCCCGGCCCCGGCCTCAGCGTCGCTGCAGCAGGTGGTCGATGCGGTTCCACTCCTGCACCAGGTCCGCCCGGTCCTCGGCGTCCAGCGCGGAGCCGTCCGCGTCGCCCTCCCGGAGAAGCTTCATGAGCCGGTCGCGCCGCTGCTCCAGCTTCGCGCGCTCCGCGTCCGTCAGCGTCGTCGGTTCTGCCACGTTCTGCCTCCCTTGCCGGTGGTTGGGTGCCGATCCTCCACTCGGTACCCGCGTCGGGCGGTTCCGGTCGCCGGGGTGGAGCGGATCGAGCCCGTCAGGCCGCGGCGAGCAGCCGGTCGAGGGCGGCGTAGCGCGGTGGTGACGACCCGCGTGTGGCCCCCACGCGCCGGTTGGCGCGGCCCCACCACCGGCACGGGCCCGCGGACGTCTACCTCGCCGAACGTTCTCCTTGACAACTTAGGAGAGGGCCCGGCATCATTCTCCCAACCCGCATAGGAGAGAACCTTGGCCGAGTCCGCAGAGCTGCTCCCCGGAACGCTCGACCTGCTCATCCTCAAGTCCGTCTCGCTGGGCAGGCTGCACGGCTACGGCGTGCTGCTGCGCATCGAGCAGATCACGGGCGGCGCGCTCCAGGTGCAGCAGGGCGCGCTCTACCCCGCGCTCTACCGCCTGGA
This sequence comes from Longimicrobiaceae bacterium, assembly GCA_036259415.1. GTDB lineage: Bacteria > Gemmatimonadota > Gemmatimonadetes > Longimicrobiales > Longimicrobiaceae > JAFAYN01. Next base: position 5,569 of record DATABU010000413.1, on the reverse strand, counting down.
GCACCAGGGGCTGATCGAGAGCGAGTGGGGGGTCTCCGACAACAACCGCCGCGCCAAGTTCTACCGCCTGACCGCGGCGGGGCGGAAGCGCCTGGGCGAGGAGGTGGCGGGCTGGAACCGGCTGGCCGACGCCATCGCGCTGGCGCTGCGCACCACTCCCCGGGAGATCTGAGATGAACGGCCTGCTCGCGCGTGCGCGCTCCCTGTGGCGCGGGCTCCTCCGCCCCGGCCGGCTCGCGGCGGACATGGAGGAGGAGATGCGCTTCCACGTGGAGATGGAGGCGGAGCGGCTCGCGCGCGAGCGGGGGCTCCCGCCGGCGGAGGCGCGGCGGCAGGCCGCGGTCGCCTTCGGCGGGATCGAGAATCACAAGGAGCAGGGGCGCGACGCCCGGGGGCTCACCTGGATCCACGGCCTGTCGCTAGACCTGAGGCTGGGGCTGCGGATGCTGGTCAAGTACCCGGGGCTCGCGGGAGTCGGGGTGCTGGGGATGGCCGTCGCCATCGGCTTCGGCGCGGGGCTGTTCAGCTTCGTCGCGGCGGTGGTGGACCCGGCGCTGCCGCTGGACGAGGGCCACCGGATCGTCGCGGTCCAGAACCTGGACGCGGCCCGGAACGACCAGGCCCGCGAGACGCAGCTGCACGACCTCGCCGCCTGGCGAGAGGGGCTGCGCGCGGTGGAGGAACTGGGCGCCTACCGGACGGTGGACCGCAACCTGCTCACGCCCGACGGCCGGGCCGAGCCGCTGCGCATCGCGGAGATGAGCGCATCGGGGTTCCGGGTGGCCCGCGTCCCCCCGCTGCTGGGGCGCTGGCTGGTGGACGAGGACGAGCGGCCGGGGGCGCCGCCCGTGGTGGTGGTCGGCTACGACGTCTGGCAGCGCCGCTTCGCCGGGGACCCCGGCGTGGTCGGCCGCACGCTCCGGCTGGGGAACGACGTCCACACGGTGGTGGGGGTCATGCCGGAGGGCTTCGCCTTCCCGGTCAACAACCGCCTCTGGGCCCCGCTGCGGCTGGACCCGCTCGTGTTCGAGCGGGGCGAGGCGCCCCCCATCGACGTCTTCGGCCGGCTGGCCCCCGGGGCCACCCTGGAGCAGGCGCAGGCGCAGCTGGAGATCCTCGGCCGGCGGACGGCCGCGGCCCACCCCGACACCCACCGCCACGTCCGCCCCCGCGTCCTCCCCTACGCCCGCTCCTTCATCGATGCCCCGGAGCTGGCGTGGGCCCTCTACCTCGTCCAGCTCCTCGGCAGCCTCCTCCTGGGGGTGATCGCGGTCAACGTCGCCATCCTGGTGTACGCCCGCACCGCCGCGCGGGCCGGCGAGATCGCGGTGCGCCTGGCGCTGGGCGCCGGCCGCGCCCGCGTGGTCGCGCAGCTCTTCGCGGAGGCGCTGGTGCTCTCCCTGGCGGCCGCGGCGGTGGGGCTGGTGGGCGCGGGGGTCTGGGCCCGGCAGGCCAACGCCTACATGGACCGGATGGCCGGCGAGCAGGTGCCGTTCTGGTGGAAGATCGCCCTTTCCGGGAACACGGTGGCCTACGTCGTCGGGCTGGCGGTGCTCGGCGCCGTGATCGTGGGCGTGATCCCCGCCCTCAAGGCGACCGGGCCCCGGGTGCAGTCCACCCTGCGCGCGCTGGGCGGCGGCACGGGGATGCGGATGGGCCGCACCTGGACCTTCCTGGTCGTCGCGCAGGTGGCCGCCGCCGTGGCCATCCTCCCCCCGACCACGGCTCTGGCGTGGCAGGAGCTCTTCCCGGCCGGGGCCGCGGCGCCGGACTTCGACGCGGAGGGGATCTTCACCGCGGGGCTGGGGATGGACCGCGAGACGCCGCCCGGCGCGGAGGCGGAGCGCTACGAGCGGGAGTTCGCCGCGCGGCTCGCGGCCCGCCAGGCCGAGCTGGCGGCGCGCGTGGAGGCGGAGCCCGGGGTGGCCGCCGCGACCTACGTGGGCGGCGTGACGGGCGGCGTCATAGAGGTCGAGGGCCCGCGGCCCGGCGCGGAGAGCACGCGCCACGGAGTCCGCTACCTGGAGGTGGACCCCGGCGTCTTCGACGCGTTCGGCGCCGCGTTCCTGGCGGGGCGGGTCTTCCGGCCCGAAGACCTCGCGGGAGCGCCGACGGCGGTGGTGGTGAACCGCAGCTTCGCGGAGCAGGTCCTGGGCGGCGCCGCGCTCGGCCGGCGCTTCCGGTACGTCCGCGCGGAGGACGGCGCGCTCCCCGGGGGCACGGAGGCGGGCGCCTGGTACGAGGTGGTGGGGGTAGTGGAGGACTTCCCGGTGGAGCTCCCCTACCGCTGGGAGGGGGTCGGCACGCTCTACCACCCCGCCGCGCCGGGTCGCCTGGACCCCGCGACGCTGGTGGTGCGGACGCGGGGGGTCGCCCCGGAGGGCTTCGCGGCGCGGCTGCGGGAGGTCACCACGGCGCTGGACCCCACGCTGCGGCTGGGCGAGGTCCGGTCGGTGTCGCACCAGCAGCGGGAGGAGGCGCGGACGAGACGGCTGCTCACCCTGGGCATCCTGGTCGCCGTGCTGAGCGTGGTGCTCCTCTCCGCGGCCGGCATCCACGCGCTGATGTCCTTCACCGTCGCCCAGCGCCGCAGGGAGATCGGCATCCGGATGGCGCTGGGCGCCCACCCGCGCCGCCTCCTGGCGAGCGTCTTCGCGCGGGCGCTGCGCCAGCTCGGGGCGGGGGCGGCGCTCGGGGGCCTCCTGGGAAGCGCGGCGATCGCGGGAGGCGAGGACGGGGCCGGGCAGGCGGCCGGCCTCCTGCTGGCCGTGGCGGCGCTGATGCTGACCGTGGGGATGCTCGCGGCGCTGGGACCCGCCCGGCGGGGGCTGCGCATCCAGCCGATGGAGGCGCTGCGGGAGGACTGAGCCTGCGCCGGGCGCCCCGCGCCCGGCCGAGCAGCTCGGCCCCTGCGGCGCCGTTGCGCCGCCGGCCCCCGAGCACCAGCTTGCGACCCGCCCACCCGTCGTCCGATCCCCACCCGACCGCCACGAGGAGCGCATGCGCGAGCGCCTGGAGCCGGTGACCGTGCTCGGGCCCTTCCGCGGGGGCTCGGGCTACGACCACCACACGCGGGAGTTCGTCCGCGAGCTCGTGCGGCAGGGCGCGCCGGTGCAGCTGCGCGAGCTGCACGGCTGGAGCCCGCCGCTCCCGCCCGACCGGCAGGACCCGTTCTTCGAGGGCCTCGCCGCGCCCGTGCCGGCACGGGTGGACCTGCAGTTCGCCATGCCGCACCAGGTGCGGCCCACGCCGGGGCTGCCGTGCGTGAACTACACCATGTTCGAGTGCGCGCGCATCCCCCCGGCATGGGTGCGGCAGGCGGAGCAGTGCGCGCTCGTCGTGGTCCCGGCGCGAGCCTCGTACGACGCCTGGGTCCGGAGCGGCGTCTCGCCGGAGCGGATGCGCATCTCCCCGCTGGGCATCCGCCGCGAGCTGTTCGATCCCCTCCCCGAGCCGCTCCCGCTCACCGACGACGGCGGGCGCCCGGTGGCGAGCTACGGCACGCGCTTCCTGAACGTGGCCGAGCTCAGCCTGCGCAAGAACCTGCTGGGGCTGCTCCGCGCCTGGCTGCGTGCCACCCGCGCCGGCGACGACGCCATCCTGCTGCTCAAGTGCAGCGTGTGGCGCAGCGGGCTGTGGGAGCTGTTCCGGGACGACCTGGCCGACGTGTGCCGGGAGGAGGGGCGCGGCTTCGAGGACGCCGCGCCCGTCCTGCTGATGATGGGCTACGTCCCCGACGCGGAGATGCCGCGGCTCTACCGCGCCGCCACCCACTACGTGAGCCTGTCGTTCGGCGAGGGATGGGACATGCCGATGACGGAGGCCGCGGCGGCCGGCCTGTCGCTGGTGGCGCCGCGGCACAGCGCCTACCTGGAGTACCTGGACGACGACAGCGCCCACTGGATCCCCGCGCGGGAGACGGAGGTGGACTTCCGCGGCCGTCTGGCCCGGGCCGACGTGGCGCTCTTCGACGGGATGCGCTGGTGGGAGCCGGACCCGGACGCCGCCGCCGCCGTCCTGCGCGACGTCATCGACGGGCGCGCCGCCCCGAAGCGGGCGCGGGAGCGCGTCCTGGAGCGGTACGGCTGGGACCGGGTCTCGCGCCGGCTGGTGGAGGTGCTCGCAGAGGTCTGACGCCCGGGCGCGCCCGCCGACGAAAGAGTTGTCGAATCGGCCCCGGCGACGCATCTTGCCGACTCCCGGTCTACAATCACCCGCACCCGTGCCGACACGTTCCGCGATGGCAGAATCGTACCTGGACCGCGCCAGAGCCGCGGCGCAGCTGCTCACCTCGCGCTGGTTCACGGAGGGGCTGGTGGACCAGTGGGTGCCCAACCAGGACTACTGGAAGGCGCCGACCATCGCGCAGGAGCTGGTGGCGCACATGGCGCTCGCCGGCTCCACCGACTACCGGGCGCTGGTGGACTACGTCCGCCAGGCCGGCGAGTGGTACCTGGCCTCCTGCGGGTACCTGGACGACGCCACCGTGTGGGGCCGGGCGCACGTCACCACCTACGACTGGATCACCGCCACGGGGGGGAGCGGCGCGGACGACTACCTCCGGGACGCGAACACCGTCTTCGACGGGCTGACGCCCACCTGGGACGACCGGTGCGGCGGCGGGCTGTACTGGATGCGCCCCGGCACCGGGAACGACGCGGGGAACTTCAAGGCGATGAACGCCACCCTGGGGCTGATGGAGATCGGCCTGGGGCTGCACCGCATCACCGGCCGGGCGGACCGGCTGGAGTGGGCGCAGCGGGCCTGGAAGTGGATCCAGGGGTCGGGGCTGATCGACGCGGAGGGGATGGTCTGGGGCGGGTACACGCCGGAGTGCGTGCGCGACGACCGCAACATCCCCGTGGTGGCGCTGCAGGGAAACCCGCTGACGCCGCTGTGGTGGATGTACCAGGCCACGGGCGACGCCGCCCTGCTCGACCTGGCGGAGCGGATCGTGGACGGCACCCTGCGCGCCTTCGTCTGGCCGGGAACGCAGACGCTGGCGACCCCGTTCGACGGCGGCTGGGCGGGGGCGGACGCGGACTGGCGGCTGGCGCACCAGAACGACGCCATGTTCAAGGGCGTCTTCTGCGGCTTCCTGGGACCGTTCACCGCGAACCTGGCCACGGTGGCCGGGCGCGAGGACGCGGCGGCGCGCTACGCCGCCTTCCTGCGCGCCAACGCCGACGCCCTGGCGGCGAACTTCCCCGGCGGCGTCTTCGGGATGGACTGGCACACGCCCGACCCTGGGTACGCGGGCGACCCCGACCCGGGCAACGACGCGGTGCTGCAGTACAGCGGCCTGGCGGCGCTGGACGCGGCGGCCGCGGTGGAGCACCTGGCGGCCGGCACCGGGACGGGTGGTCCGTCCGCGGCGCCGGCCGCCTCACCTGTCCCGGGAGACACGCCATGACCGACCCGCCCATCGGCAGCACCGCCCCCCTGGGTCCCACCGGCCCCACCGGCCCTACCGGGGCCCCCGGACCCGCCGGCCCGAGCGGCCCCACTGGACCCACCGGCGCGCAAGGACCCGCCGGCGCGCCCGGGCCCACCGGCCCGAGCGGTCTCC